>CAJMQA010000012.1 GCA_905215395.1 uncultured bacterium
GAAGTACTCAGATGTCCCCATGTAAGACGCGAATGTAATCCTGTTGCAAAGTCGTATTTGCAGAGGTAACTGCGATTGCGGAAATAGTCTTGGCGGTCCTGTATTCCTGCAAGTTTACGAAGTTCCCATTTGGAATTGCCGTAATTTTCATTATCAGTGTAAATCAGGTAGGAACGGTCAGGTGACCAGACATAGTTTTTGATCTGGAGGTCTTCCCGGATCAGGCATTTCTGAGTTTGTTTTTCGATATCGTAGCTGTAAAAAGAAAGTCCGCTTCCTTCCGGCTGTTGGAAAGAAAGTTGATCCAGGCCAGGAATCCACCGGAGATTGCGGATACTATTGTTATAAAAAGTATATACGATTTCTTTGTCTGCAATACGGTAAATATAGGTATTGCCGCTGGTTTTACCATCCACTGTATTTACTATGCCGACAATGGCGTATTTGCCTGAAGGGGATATGGATAACTGATTTACCTGTTTGCCATTCAGGACTTCGTAAATTGTTTTACCGTGCTTCGGCGACAAAGAGAATTCTACAGTAGCATTTTCAAATTTCTTGTCGGCTTTAAAATCGGCAAATAATATTTTTCCTCCCTGGGTAACTGTTTTTACAATGATGGTATGTTTCCCGGGTATCCATTCAGCAGGGATGCTCCGGTTGCTGGCTCGGTCACTGCTGACTGTAGCTTTTTTGATTCCGTCGATATAGATTTCTGCGTTTCCGAACAGACGGAAATTCAGGGTGCCGCTTATCCATTCTGTATTACTAAGGTAGAATGCATAATAACAAAGATTGAAAGCATCTGTTTTTGGGGTAATTATGGTGTCTTTTTCCATAGAGGCGATGTTCCAGCGGAGATTTTGAAAATAGCTTTCATTTTGACCTTCAGCGGGTACCAGGGTTCCGATGTTGATGCTGCTGTAATTTGTCAGCATAGCATCGGTGAAAAGTTGGTCCTTCACATTTTTAACATTCCCCAAGGCTGGTTGAGTGATTTTTATGGGGGTGAGACTCAGCCATTCATTGACATTTTGTGCCTGAGTTGTGAGGCTACTGACAATGAATAAAGAAAGAAGTAATTTTTTCATTTTCATGAATTAAGATATTGTAATTTGTAAATTCTTATCTTTGCATTTTCCGGCTTGCATTATCTTATGCGAAGGTATTGTTTTTTTCCCGAAAAGAAAGTTAATAACACGTTAAAGGCCATATAACTTTATGGGGGCTTGGGACGTATAAAATCAAAAATTTGAACTATGAAGATTTATTTATGTTTGTTGATTATTGCAGTGACTTTGACATGCTGTAAATCCCGTAAAGGGATGGTAAATTCCGCTTATGTATCAACAGATCCGGTTGAAATGGCCGTCGTGGAAAAAACACAGAAAGAAGAGGTTGTTGAAGCACCTGTCACGATAAAGCAGGAAGAAGTTATATTGACGCATGGAAACGATTTGATGCGTTATTGTGTGATTGTCGGAAGTTTCATCAATGAACAGAATGCAGTTAATTTAAGGGCTAAATTAGCGGAGATGGGGTTTACCAACACTTCTATCATGCGCAATAATGAAGGTATGTACCGGGTCAGTGCTGTCTGTGACGATACAGAAGCAGATGCCCGGGAAGAATTAAGCCAGATCAGAACCGGATATTCACAGTTCAGGGATGCCTGGCTTTTAATGGTGAAAGACAAAAAGTAATTTTAGCCTTCCAGCATAGAATCGTGACGATTGACTTTCATTACACCTTCTAGGTGTTTTAGACGTGAAATCAACTGCGAGAGGTGTTCTGTATTGTCAATCAACACAGTGATGTTTCCTTCAAAAACGCCTTCTGCGGAGTGAATTGAGATGGCCCGTAAAGTGGCGTGAGGATCTTTGGCAATCAGCTCTGTTAGTTTGCTGATAATATTTCCATCCCCTTTGCCAGTAATGTTTAATATGGTCTGATAAGAAGTAGCCCCATCATTTGTCCAACTGGTTTTGACTATCCGGTAAGGGTATCTGCGCACTAATTCCAGTGCATTTTTGCATTGCCGGCGATGTACCTTGATACCTTCTCCGATGGAGACAAAACCAATGATATCGTCTCCATAAACAGGATTGCAACAACGGGCGAATTTATATTCTACACTGTCTATATTTTTGTCGATCAGCAGTACGTCTTCGTCAATTTTTTTCGTTTGGCCAACTTTGATATCCTTGTGAGTTACTATCGGGACAGGTTTTTCTTCTACTTGTGTCAGAATTTCTTTAATTTCCGAAGGATCATGTTTTCCAATAGCAATTCCGTGATACAGGTCGAGCGCAAACTTGTATTTATAATGTTGCATGAGTTTTCGGATGATCTCATCGTTGAACTCAATTTTCCAGTTTTTCAGACGGCGCATCAGGGTTTCTTTTCCAAAATCTGCCTGATGGTTGATCTCTTCATTGAGATATTGCCGGATTTTATTTCTGGCTTTGGAAGTGACGGTAAAATTTAGCCAGTCTGCTTTGGGTTGCTGATTAGCTGCTGTAATTACAGATACCTGATCTCCATTTTTTAATACATATTTCAGAGTCTCATTTTTATGATTGACGATGCCTCCTACACATTTAGAGCCGATGTTGGTATGAATGGCGTAAGCAAAATCAAGCAGGGTTGCACCGGCTTGTAAAGTAATCAGATCTCCTTTTGGAGTGAATACGTGTACCTCTTTATCCTGCAGATTGATTTTCATGTCGTCCAGCAGTTCCAGAGCATCTTCCTTATTGCTTTCAAGAATTTCGCGTAATTCATTCAACCAGTTTTCGATAATGGAATCTGAGGAGCCACCTTTGTATTTCCAATGGGCTGCAAATCCTTTTTCTGCAATCTCATCCATACGTTCGGTACGGATTTGAACCTCTACCCAGCGTTTGCCCGGCCCTAATACTGTGGTTTGCAAGGATTCATAACCGTTAGATTTAGGAACAGAAATCCAATCCCGGAGGCGTTGCGGATTGGGGGTATATTTGTCAGTTACAATGGAATATACCCTCCAGCAATCCGGTTTTTCATTTTCCCCGGTGCTGTCAATGATAAAACGGACGGCAAAAATATCGAAAATCTCTTCAAATTCTACCTGACTCTTCTTCATCTTATTGAGGATGGAAGCAATGGTCTTTGTCCGGTATTTCATTTTAAATTTTATCTCCCGACGGTTTAATTCTTCAACAATCGGAGCAATAAATTCAGCAATATAAGCTTCCCTTGCTGCTTTTGAGTCTTTTAATTTTTGGGCGATGTCATTGTATATTTTCGGATTGGAATAACGTAAGGCAAGATCCTCCATCTCCGATTTGATATTATAAAGTCCCAAACGATGTGCAAAGGGGATATAGATATAATTGGTTTCTTTGGCGAGTTGTAATTGCTCATTTTCGGTCAGAAAAGCCGCCTCCCGGAGGGCATATAGTTTTTCTGCTAAAAAAATCAGCTGTACCCTGATGTCTTCGGCAAAACTCAATAGGAGCTTGCGGAAGTTTTCTGAATTTACAATTTTCTGGGTTGCATAAATATGGCTGATATCCTGAAGTCCCTTGATAATTTGCCATACTTTCTCTCCGAACATTTGTCTGATTTTTTCCAGGGACAGCATGCCTTCTTCTACAGTTCTGTGGAGCATGGCACAGATAATGGAAATACGTCCCAGACCAATTTCCTGGGTAATGATCAAGGTTATGTCCAGAATACGTATGATTTCCTGATAATTCAGGGTAGAAGCTTTTGATTCATTCTGGATAGCGATTTGGAATGCCTGTCGTATTTGGCGGATGTCTTCGGAAGAGATCAGGTTCCGGCAGGATTTCAATACCGAACTATATTTTTTTACAATGATGGAACGATATTCTGATTCTGTCAGCAATTTCATGTCGGTGTGTTTATACATTTTGAGCTTGTAAAAATAACGAATTCTTTTCAAGATTATTGAGGTGGAAATTCTATTTTTGTGTAAAATTTTGTAGAAAAATGTATGTGTGTAAACGTTTTATCGGTTGTTGCCTGCTATTGGTTCTGTTTTCTGCTGCAAATCTGAGAGGACAGGAGATAAAAGAAATGACAGGAAATCTCGGAGAATTATTTAAGAATCTGAATGCTGCTGACCGGAAGTTGTTGAAGGATAGCTATCTGGAGATATTTACTTCTTCCGGTTTAACTTCCGGTGAGAAAGAATTGGTGGATTCGTTATTTTCGGACTTGCAACAATTAAAGGTTGCTGCAAGTCCCGAGTTGAAATATTTCATACTGTCTGCCAGTGGTTTTTCCAAACGTGGTGAAGGAAAGAATTTACAGGTATGGTTATCGGGGCTTCGGGAGGCTTTGAACAGTCCGGAACGTAAACGGACCATCCTGAAAAATTATCTGGAAGAAACTGCTGGTATTGCCTGTAACCAGGTTTTATATCAGGGGAACGGGCATACGTGGTATGTGCGTGGACAAGTCATGTGGGCAACAGGCTGGCCTGTTAAAATAAATTTTTCAGAAGCTGATCTGATCTGTAGAACCCGTAAAGATTCTGTTGTAATTCAAAATACCTCCGGAGTGTGTGAGGTAGGGAGAGCAGAATTAAAGGGCTATGGAGGGATGGTAAAATGGAGAAAAACGGAGGAAAAGATGTGGGCTGATCTGAACGCTTATCAATTGAACCTGAAATCTCCTTCTTATATGGCCGATTCCGTTCTGTTTCATTATGAAGGCCGGTATAACTGTCCTTTTAAGGGGCGTCTGAAAGATAATGTTTTAAAATACGAGTCCGCCAAAAGTTTATCCTTTCCGGTATTTACTTCTTATGCCACCGATATTCTCATTCCTGAGATTTTCCCCGGAGTTACTTACTGTGGAGGAATTACTTATGCCGGAAACCGTTTTACCGGGACTGGCACAGAAGCAGAGCCTGCAACTCTGAAAATAATCCCCAACGATACGATTAATATAGTCTTATCTGCCAGACAGTTTCTGTTCGATTCCTTGAAAATTACGGCGGGCCAAACCGGAATGGTAATTGAAATGGATTCCGGAATCATAAGCCATCCGGATATAAATTTTGTATATCTGTTTCCTCAAAGAACAGTGAATATTAAGCGGATAACTGAACAAAGTGTACAAATCCCCTTTAAGGATACTTATCACCGTATATTATTCGATGTAGAAGAAATTTTCTGGCCTTTAGACAGTACTTATATGGAAATGCGGATGAGTAGCCGTTCCGGTTTGTTTAAGGCGACGATTGAGTCTTTGAATTATTTCAGCGATGATGTATATGACCGCATACAGGGAATGGACGCAATCAATCCTTTGAACGGCTTGTTGAAATGTTCGCAACAAAAGGGATCGGATGTATTTACAGTCTCTGATTATGCGGCTTTTATGAAGAAACCTGTTGACCAACTGAGAAAACAAATCATATTGCTTTCTTATCAGGATTTTGTGGAGTACGATGAGGCAACAGATGAAGTGGGACTGAAGCAACGTCTTTACGATTATACCAAAGCCAGGGTTGGTAAACAGGATTATGATAACATCCGGTTTGTATCCCATCCTGAAAACAGTCGGGTAAATGCTGTCCTGGATACCCGGAATTTTAATCTGACTATACAGGGAGTTGATAAATTCATGATTAGTGAGGCCCGGAATATTTATGTGGTTCCTGCTGACGGGAAAGTGGTTATGATGAAAAACAGGGATATGTCATTCAATGGGAAACTGAATGCCGGAATGTTCGATATGTATGGGCAAAATTTGTTTTTTTCTTATGATCAGTACAGGATAGATTTGCCGAAAGTGGATTCTACGACAATGTTTCTGGCCGGTCGGGACCAGAATGTGAGAGGAAAAAAAGTAGAATCTTTGATCAGGGATATTTCCGGAGAGTTGCTGATTGACAAACCCGGAAACAAATCCGGAAAGGATAAAGATTCGGGTTTCCCGCTATTGAATTCACGGAAAGAATCTTATGTTTATTTTGATGATCCTTCTATTCTGAATGGAAAATATGGAAGGGATAGTTTTTATTATGTGATCCGGCCTTACTCCATAAAAGGAATTAATGACGGGAATAATTTTCAGTATGCTTTTGACGGGACGCTGGTATCTAATATTGTGGCTCCGATCCGGGATACCTTGAGGCTGATGCCCGGCAATGTTTTGGGGCTGACCTATAAAACTCCGGCTGCCGGTATTGAACTGTATGGAAAAGGGAATATACGGAGTCAGATTACGCTGGACCGGAATGGTTTTACTGCAAGCGGAGAGATTAAGTTGAACCGGAGTTGTTTTGTTTCCGATTCGATTTTGTTGTTACCCGGGCAGATGACAGCTCAGACAAAAGATATACAGGTAGATGCGGTGAAAGAACAACGACCGGATGCTCAGGGGGAGCAGGTGAGGATAGTATATTTACCGGGTTCCGGTTGTTTGCAGGCAACTTCTACGACTATCCCCTTTCAAATTTATCAGGGGAAAATAAGACATAGCGGTACGCTGTATGTGTATGAAGATTTACTCAATGCAAATGGTAAACTGGAATTAGAGCATGCAGAATTGAAATCTTCACTTTTTCATTTGCAGGCTCAGCACATCAGTTCGCAAAAAACGGCTTTGAATTTATCTTCCCTGACAGGGAAAGGGATGCTGCTGAATACATCTGATGTGCGTGCGGATATTAATTTGGAGGCTAACAAAGGAAAATTTGTCAATAATATGTCTGCGAACCGGATAGAGTTTGTTTCTAGTAGGTATGCCTGTACTTTTGAAAGTTTTACATGGTATATGAAGGAGGCTTTCCTGAATATCGGAGTGGAGGAAAAGGAACGTCTGACTGAATATTGGTCCATGGAGGAAAGGGACTCTCTTCCGGCTGAAGCGAAAAATATATTTATGGCAATGGATACCCGTGCTGATAGCCTGAGTTTTGTAGCTCCTTTGGCTCATTACGATCTGAATACGGAAAATGTCGATTGCTATGCGGTGAATCACATCGATATTGCAAACGGACGCTTCTATCCGGCTTTGGGGGAAGTTTATATCCGGAAAAAAGGTGTAATAGAGGAAATGAAAGGCGGGAGGTTGTTGTGTGAGCGTACTGATACTACTCACATCCTCAACGACGTCAGTCTGAATGTCAGAGGCCGTTATGATTTTAGCGGAACGGGTGATTATACCTATGTAAATGAGGAGAAAGAGGGGAGTGTCATCCAATTCGGAGAATTGGCTGTAGATAGTCTGAAGGGCATTTGTGCAAAAACTCAAATCAGCCCGGAAAATGCATTGAATCTGAATAAAGGTTTTTGTTTTCAGGGAAATGTGGAACTTCATTCTACTCGTCCCGATCTGTTTTTTGACGGTTATGTGGGACTGACTTCTGATACTGCTTATCTAAAGTCACATTGGATGGCAGTAAAAACAGAATTGTCTGCTGATCGTATTCGGATTCCGGTGAAAACAGAGAATCGCGACAATCAGAGACAGCGTATTTATAATGGTATTTTTTTGGGTACGGATAATATTTTCCGCCCCTATGCTGCATTTATGAGTAAGCGTTTGTTTTATAAAGATGATCTGCTGAGTGGTGGGAATGGAGTATTAGAATGGTCTCCGGCTATGGGGCATTATATGATTACGGACACTGTTGCTGATAAGTATTACCGTTTTTGTTATGATCCGCAGAAGGAGATTATTTCTGCTTTTGACCGTCTGAATCTGGATCTGAACCTGCCCGGAATTACACAAAAATCTGTAGGAGATATCAGTTATAACCTGAAAGAAGAAGAACTGTTAGTGGAAGATATGTTCTACACCCTGGATTTTGTTCTGTTACCTAAAATGGAAGAGGTGTTACTGAAAGATATGGCAAGCTTTAAACTGAAGTCTATCCGCGTGGATCAGAGGCGGTTGAGACAGATGGAAGAGATGTATGGCAAGACTCAAATGCCGGGTCTGGAGAAACAGTTAAAGCGCTTAACTGCTAATGTTCCGGATTCTTTGGGACAACTTTGGGTTCTGGACTCTTTGAATATGGCCTGGAATATGAAAAACCGTTCATATATGGCAGATGGACAGGTATGTTTGGTTGCTTCCCGTTATCGTCCGGTGGAAAAAATGGTGCAGATAAAATTGGAATTGGTGAGAAAGCGTTCCGGGAACCAATTTTTTATGTACATTTATGACGATAAAGTATGGTATTATTTTGAGTATAATGATAAAAATCTGTATACATTTTCTTCCAATCCGGAATACAATGAGATTTTGAAGCTGGAGAAAGCGGATAAAAAGGTGATACGGTCTAAAGATAAAGAGATTTTGTATACTATTACATTAAGTCCGGAATCTATGAAGGAGAGATTCCTTAAAAGGTTCAGGATGAAGTAAAATTATAACATAAAAACCTTCTGAGGTATGACAACAAAAGAAAGATATGAGGGTGTGCTGGGATGGTTTTCTCAGAAAATGCCTGTTGCAGAGAGTGAGTTACATTATAGAAATCCTTTTGAATTGATTGTGGCTGTGATTTTGTCAGCACAATGTACCGATAAACGGGTAAACATGACAACTCCTGCATTGTTGGAACGTTTTCCTGATGCTAAAGCAATGGCGGATGGAACAGTTGAGGAAATTTACGCTCTGATTAAATCCATTTCTTATCCGAATAACAAGGCAAAACATTTGTCTGAAATGGCCAAAAAGCTGGTAGCAGATTTTGGCGGTATTGTACCGGAAGATATGGAATTATTACAGACACTTCCGGGAGTCGGGCGTAAGACGGCCAATGTGGTAATGGCTGTGGCTTTTCACAGGCCGGCAATGCCTGTGGATACTCATGTATTCCGTGTTTCCAACCGGATTGGTTTGGTAAATGATACCAAAACGCCGTTGGAGACCGAAAAGCAGCTGGTGAAAAATATACCTGCAGAGATTCTCTCTACCGCTCATCATTGGTTGATTCTCCATGGCAGGTATGTATGTATGGCTCGCAAACCGAAATGTGAAGAATGTGGCATATCTTCGTGGTGTAAATTTTTTAATAAAAAATAATTTTCTGACGCAACCTTTGTGGTTTTATTGCATCTTATTATTGAAAACAACGATAAGATATGACCCAAAAACAGCTGGAGTAATAACGGGAATTATTACATTTATTAAGTTTTAAGGGTTAGTAGTAAGGGAGTACACCATCAAGGTGTACTCTCTGATTTTTTAGTGGATTGTAGTGGGAGGATTATCTGATTTCTTTTACTTTTGCAATAAAATACGACTTGATAAGATGGAGAATAGCAGAAGAAAGCCGGAATGGCTGAAAATAAAACTTCCGATGGGGGCACTCTCTACGGAAGTTCTGAATACAATACGCGGACATCATCTCAATACGATCTGTACCAGCGGCAGATGTCCGAATCAGGGTGAATGTTGGGGGTGTGGGACCGCAACCTTTATGATCGCCGGAAACATTTGTACGCGTGCCTGTAAGTTTTGTAATGTAAAAACAGGTCATCCGCTTCCTTTGGATCCTCAGGAGCCGGGAAATATTGCACAATCTGTAAAGCTGTTGAAATTGAGGCATACTGTGATTACTTCTGTAGACCGGGACGATGTGGAAGATTTGGGAGCTTCACATTGGGTGAAAGTGATTGAGGCAGTGAAAAAGGAAAATCCGGAGGTTACTATGGAGGTGCTGATCCCTGATTTTCAGGGTCGGCCGGAATTAATCCGGCAGGTGATTGAGGCCGGACCGGAAGTGATTTCTCATAATTTGGAAACGGTACGCCGTTTGTCTGATAGTGTACGTAGCCGGGCAAAATATGATGTTTCTTTGCAAGTGATCCGGCAGATTGCTGCTTCCGGAATTGTAGCGAAATCCGGTATCATGCTGGGCTTGGGAGAAACCAGGGAAGAGGTACTGGAAACAATGGATGATTTGCGGAAAGCCGGGTGTCAGGTGATGACTATCGGACAATATTTACAACCGACAGCTGAAAATATAGAAGTAAAAGCATATATTCATCCGGACGTTTTTGAAGAGTATAAAAATATTGGTTTGGCCAAAGGATTCCGGTTTGTGGAAAGCGGACCTTTAGTGCGTTCCAGTTATCATGCCGAACGGCATATTGCACATTAAGATGAAAATACCGACAAAATTTATCGATTTGGGGCGTAAAGGATATCGTGAAGTTTGGGAAACTCAGGAGCAGTTACTGGAAGAGGTGAAAACAAAAAAAATGAGCGGGGAGGAGAGAGAAAATTATCTGCTTTTTGTTGAGCATGAACACGTATATACTTTAGGTAAAAGCGGAGATGAAGCGAATATGCTGGTCGACTTCATGCAGTTGCAGGCTAAGCATGCTGAATTTATAAAAGTGGACCGGGGAGGAGATATTACTTATCACGGCCCCGGACAGTTGGTGGTCTATCCGATCCTGGATCTGGAATGCCTGCAACTGGGCGTAAAAGAGTATGTGAATCGGTTGGAGGAAATTGTGATACAAACTATTGCGGAGTATAATATAAAGGGGGAACGTATGGCTGGAGCAACCGGGGTATGGATTGATTCAGCTGAGCGGAATGCCCGTAAAATCTGTGCTATAGGGGTTAAATGCTCCCGCTATGTGACTATGCATGGATTTGCTTTGAATGTAAATACTGATTTGAATTATTTCAATTATATACATCCCTGCGGGTTTGTGGATAAAGGGGTCACTTCGATTGAAAAAGAATGTGGAGGTCCTGTAGAAATGGAAAAAGTAAAAGAAACAGTATTAAAAAAGTTCGAAGAAATTCTTTTATAAAATGCAGGTTACAGATCGGGAAATATTAGAAATATTCAGAAAGGATCAGGAAGCTGGTATACGGGAACTTTTTTCCCGTTATTATAAGCCTCTGGTCTTATTTGCCGATGAGTATGTGAAAGATATTAATTTGGCCGAAGATCTGGTACAAGAATTCTTTGTGCGCCTGTGTGAAAATAAATACCTGAAAGAGATTTCAGCACAAGCATTGTCTTCCTATTTATTTACAGCTGTCCGTAATAGTAGTATTAAGCATATAGGTAAAAAAGATGTTCTGAAAGAACGTGCAGATATCGGATTTATAGATGTTCCTGAAGAGTGTTTCCTACCTATTGATGAGCCGGAAATGAATCAGGTGATGAGGGAAATGGATAATTTACCCGAACAAACCCGTAAAGTAGTGGAGGGGATTGTTATTAAAGAATTAAAATATAAAGAAGTCGCTTCCGAATTAAATATATCTGTAAATACAGTTAAAACATTGTTGCATAGAGGTATGCGTAGGTTACAGAATAGTCTTTCCAATTGTAAAAAGCAGATTTATTACTTTTTTTTCAAAAAAATATTATAAAATTGTCACCCATTTTCACATCTCTTAGGTCTTACTGGTAAATATTCATAAAGGATGTTATCAGAAGAACTATATAATTTGATTTTAAATTCATTGGCCGGGGAAGCTAGTGAGGAAGGAAAGTTGCGCCTGAGGGAATGGAGGAAAGAATCTACCGGGAATGAAGAGGCTTATCGGGAAGTATGCAGATTGTGGTATTCAGTCAGATGGAAAGATAAGATGGAAGGGATTTCTGCGGATCAAGCCTGGAAACAGATTCTGATGAAAAGGCGGAATCAGAGACGCATAAGGAATATATACCGTGTCACTTCTGTTGCGGCCTCTATGATATTAATTCTGGGGAGTGTCTTATTTTATCAGTGGAAAAACAGGACTGCAGAACAAACGATCATAGCCCGACAATTATTATCCGCTCCTATAGAAGGAAAAGCAACCTTGGTTTTATCTTCTGGTGAAAAAGTGGCCTTGACAGGTAAGCCGGAGAAGACCATGGAGGAGAAAGGAGGGGTATCTATAAAAACTGATTCAGCTTTTGTCGAGTATACAGCAACGGAAGATCTGAAAGAAGAAATCTATAATGAACTGATTGTTCCCAAATGTGGTGAGTATGTGTTAAAACTGGCAGATGGGAGCCGTGTATTTCTGAATTCTGAATCTACGCTTCGGTTTCCTGTCCATTTTACAGGGAAAAAAAGAGAGGTATTCCTGACGGGTGAAGCCTATTTTGAAGTAGCCAAAGATGTTGCAAGACCTTTTGTTGTTCATACTGACAAGGCTGCGATTCAGGTGTTGGGGACAGAGTTCAACGTTATGGCTTATGGAGATGAGAAAAGTACAGAAGTAACCTTGGTAAATGGTGTTGTGGAAGTGGCTGTCGATAAGTTTCGCGGACGTTTGGCTCCCGGACAACAGATGTCTGTGAATAATGTTTCTTTGCAAACTGAGATCCGGCAGGTAAAAACAGATCAATATATTGCGTGGAAAAAAGGATTGTTTTGTTTTGATGCGATGCCTTTGGAACAGCTGCTGAGAGGATTAGGCCGTTGGTATGATATTTCATACACTTTCCGGAATGCAAACATGAAAAAGATCCGTTTTACAGGCGGATTTAAAAAAACGGAAAGCATTGAAGAAATTTTCAGAATGATCGAGAATGTAACAGAGGTAAAATTCAGAATATCAGGGAACAATATTATAATAGAGTGATAATAAAAATCGGATAGTGTTAGGGCCACTATCCGAACTATTCCCAATAGGGTTTGGGAAACATGTTTAATTCAAAAACAAAGTTATGAAAAAAATTCGAACGGATGGGCCTGTTCTGCTCAGAAACAGGTTGAGAAAATCATTTATGATTATGAAACTTACATTTTTGCTATGCATGGCCTGTGTCTATGCCTCTTTTGCAAACGTTTATTCTCAACAGAGAATTAGTATACGTATGGGAGAAGTCACCCTTAAAGAGGTATTGTCTGAATTTCAGCGACAGACTCATAAAATTGTAATTTATAGTGATGATAGTTTTACGGCAGAACGTAAAATAACCGGTGATTTTACAGATATGGAGGTTGAACGTTTTCTGGAAACGGTTTTGAAAGGAAGTGGGATGGGATATAAGATTGAAAATGATTATGTCATGATTGTCCCTTTGAAGAATACTCTGGAAACCATTCCTCAAAACAGAAGGACGATAAAAGGGGAGATTGTAGATGAGACCGGAGCTCCTGTTCCTGGGGTATCTGTGGTGGTGACCGGAACGACAACCGGAGTGAGCACAGATATTAACGGAAAATTTACTCTGATGGTTGGGCAGGATGCAAAAACCATTACCGTCTCCTTTGTCGGAATGGCTACTCAGCAGGTGAACATTCAGGATCAGATGAAGATCGTGCTTTTACCCGACCAGCAAAAACTGGACGAAGTAGTAGTAGTTGGATATAACTCTGTTAAGAAAAGCCAGATGACAGGAGCAGTCGATGTAGTGAAGGGAAAGGAACTGGAGTTTATGTCTGCTCCGACTTTGGAAAGTCGTCTTCAGGGACAGACTGCCGGTGTGATGATTTCCAGTGGTTCGGGGCAGCCGGGTAGTGATTACCTGACAATCCGTGTACGTGGTACGGGATCTATCAATGGGAGCAATACCCCTCTTTATATTATGGACGGAGTCATGGTTGAGCCGGGACAGTTTGCTGCTCTGAACTCTAATGATATTGCAGATATCCAAGTGTTGAAAGATGCTTCAGCTTCAGCTATTTATGGTTCCCGGGGTGCGAATGGGGTGATTGTCATTACTACAAAAGGCGGACATAGTGGAAAAACCCGTATCAACTACCGCAATCAGTTTGGATTCTCTTATCTGGTAGATTATGTGGATATGATGAATTCGGAAGAGAACCTGCAATATCAGTTGCAATGTGCGATTTCTGATCCCAGTCGTAGCGATTTCCCGTTGATGGGAGCATTATACCGGGAATATACAGGAGAAGCGACAGAAGCTGACAACGTACGTTTGGCTAAAGCGCGCGCTACAAATACCGACTGGATGGATGAAATGACCCGTGTCGGATTTCTGAATGAGCATAGCCTTACTTTTGACGGAGGAAATGATAAGACTAATTTTTTTATTTCTGCTTCTTATCTTTCTCAGGATGGTATTTTGAAAAAATCAGGAATGAAACGTTATTCCGGACGTTTTAACATCGATCATAAAGCAAACCAATGGTTGAATATCGGTCTGAAGCTGACCACCGGTTATAGCCAGATTTCTTTCAATGACCCTTCAGGTTCTTCCAACCGTACTTCTTATCTGAATCCATGGTTTACTTCCCTGTTAGCCTATCCGTATGAAAGTCCGGACGATTGGTACAATGGAGATAATCCGACTTTATTGACTAAATATCTGGATAATAATACCAATAAGCTGAAAATGGTGGGTGCTGCTTATGCCAAAGCCAATATTACAGACTGGTTGTCTTTTAAGACCAATTTTGGTATGGATTTTATGTATAACCGCAGTGAAAACACCCGGCACCGGGATCATCCGAAATCTCAGACAGACCATGGTTCTTATAGTCACTCTTCTTCCGAACTGGCTCGGTATACCTGGACCAATCAGTTGAACTTTAATAAAGAAATTGCTGAAGGACATGTGATCAATGCTGTTGTGGGTATGGAGATGTTCCAGGGAAAATGGTTTACAGCCGGATATACCGGATACGACCTGAACTCTGCAATGATGGATTCTCCTGCCGGTATCGGCGATAAGATCGGGGCATCTGAATATCCTCCGCGTATCAGTGGTGGCCGTACTATGAGTAACCTGTTGTCGTTCTTTGCTCAGGCAAGCTATTCTCTGGGCAATAAATATAACTTTTCAGCTTCTCTACGTCACGATACTTCTTCAAAATTCTATAAAGATAATGCCAGTGCCATGTTCTGGAGTGTGGGGGCCAGCTGGAATATTAATCAGGAAAATTGGTTGAGGGATGTTGAATGGCTGAGTTTATTGAAGCTGCGTGCCAGTTATGGTACAACTGGTAATCAGGATGGTGTGTCGGATTTTGGAACTTTTGACGGTTATACCAACTCTTCATACAATGGTGAATCCGGTTATTCTCATTCACAAATCGGTAATCCTTCTTTGAAATGGGAAACTTCAGCACAGACTAACCTCGGAGTAGATATCTCCGTTTTCGATCAGCGTTTGGGTTTGACTGCCGATTTCTATTACATCAAAACCAAGGATCTGTATATGAATAAGAATATTTCTCTGACCAGTGGTTTTGGTTCTATGACCGTTAATGCCGGTTCTATTGTAAATAAAGGTGTGGAGTTGGGATTAAATGCAACCCCGGTCAGCATGAAAGGTTTTACTTGGAACATCGGAATTAATTTTACTTATAATAAGAACAAATTGGTGGATCTGGGAACCTGGGCAAATGCGGAGAATAAATATCTGAACGGTTACAGTATCTATGAAAAAAATCGTCCTCTTGGAACCTGGTGTATTGAAAAATGGGCTGATGTAAACCCAGATAATGGTATTGTTCGTTTTTATAAGGAAGATGGTGTAACGAAAACCGAAGATATCGCTGAGGGATATAAATTCTCTGATTATGGAACTTCTGAAATTCCAATTTTCGGTGGTTTCCATACTACTTTGACTTATAAAGGATTGAGTCTGAATGCACAGTTTACTTATGCTTATGATTATACTGTTATGAATACCATGAGGTGGTACATTTATAATCACCATTTCAACGGTAATAAACCGGTGGAAATGCTGAATATGTGGATGGAACCGGGAGATGTGACCAATATTCCGCGTTTCGGTGCCAATACCCAGCCTTCTCCTATGGCTTCTCAATTCCTGGAAGATGCTTCCTATCTGCGTCTGAAGTCGTTACGAGTTGCTTATTCCTTGCCGAAAAACTGGTTGAAGAAAACCCGTGTATTTGAAAATGTTGTTGTGTATGCTCAGGGAGAAAATCTGGTTACCTGGACAAAATATACCGGAGCTGACCCTGAAGTAAGCGGAGGATATGATTATATGTCTTTCCCAAAACCACGGAATTTCACATTTGGTTTGGATATCAATTTTTAATCTTCTGAAATAGAAAATATTATGAGAAAAATAAATTATATATTAGCTACAGTACTGACTTTGTTTGTGCTACATTCCTGTAGTTATACCGATCTCCAGCCGACCGATATGGTGGGACCGGACGAAGCTTTTAAAGATGTCGCCAGTGTTCATAAAGCAGTTATTGGTGCTTATGGGAAAATGAGTTTGAGAAATAAACTGGCTATTGCTGAATACATTGCTGATGATGTGATGCAGGGAGGAGATGCCGGTGGTACTGGAACAGACCTGGCTTCATGGGTATATGCCGCTTCTTCGGGAGATGCTTCCTCGTTTTGGGGCAATGCCTATAGTCTGATCAATCAGTGTAACCGTATCCTCTATTTCGGACCGGAAGCTGCCATTCAGGACGAAGCAGAGAAAGAACAGTTGAACAATGAATTGGGAACCGCTTATTTTTTCCGGGCTTATGCACATTTTGAACTACTTTGTTTTTTCTCTGATTTTGGAAATGACGACAAATTGGGGATTCCTTATGTCAGCCATTATCATATTCTGGGACAACCGGCCCGGGATAAAGTGGGAGAGTGCTATGAGCAGCTGATGCTGGATCTCGACAGAGCTTATAATATGATTACTGAGGAAATACATTCGGATAATGCTTATGTTTCAAAAGTAGCTGTAAATGCTCTGAGAGCAAGGATTTCTCTCTATCACAAAAAGTATACTCATGCTTTGGTATATGCTTCAGATGTATTGCGGAAGGTGGAAATGGCAGAAAGAAATGAAGTGGCTGAAGTATGGACAGACAAATCAGAAGCAGGTATTATATTCAAATTGCCCCGTACTTCCGGACAGGCTAATATCGGAGGATGTTTTGTCGGAGGAGATAACAGTTCTGTATTTAAACCTACTTCGGAATATATGAATTCGTATGTTTCAGGGGATATCCGTTCAGATGTTTTCTATGGAAAGGGACCGGACCGTTCTGGAAACCAGGTTGACGTGGTCATGAAATGGTACGGTGGTGGTTCTAATATCGGTTTGTGTGATGAGAAGTTGCTGCGTGCTGAAGAGATGAAGCTGATAAAAGCAGAGGCTGAAGCCCGTCTGGATAAAATGACGGATGCAAATACAACCCTGAATGAACTAAGAGCTATGAGGATTACCGGTTGGGTGGCTCAGACTTACGACCAGAGTACCATATTGGAAGAGATTCTGAAAGAACGCCGCCGGGAACTGGCATTTGAAGGACATCGTTTATTTGATCTAAGACGTTTCGGTAAAAATATCGAACGAAATGGAAAAGTGTTGGAAGCCAATAATTATCATATGATTCTGCCAATTCCGACTGCAGAATTGGATGCCAATGAAAATATTAATCAGGAAGATCAGAATCCTGGATATTAATCTATTGAAAATATATGAAGAAATTAGTATATATCAGTTTATTGACAATTGCGACAGCTTGCGGAGGAAATGGAGAGGGCGGACCGGAAACACCGCCTACTCCCCCGACTCCGGGAACCGGGGATATTGCCTCATTGACAGACAATAATATCGAGACTTGCTATGAGTCTGACGGTGCAAATGTGGCTATTGAACTTGAAAATAAGGGAGGAAACATGGTGGCTTATTCACTTTATTCTTCTGGTGCAACTACTGATAAAGATCCGAAAGCCTGGACTTTGCTGGGGTCTGATGATAAGCAGGATTGGAAACAGATAGAGACCCGCACAGAGCAGACTTTCTGTGCCCGGTATCAGGAACATCTGTTTAAACTGAGTTCTGTAACTAAATATAAATATTATCGTTTTGAGTTACAACCAGCAGGAGGTAAAACTTTGAGACTGGCAGAGGTAAAATTTCATGCCACTGATCCGGATGCCGGATGGAATAATTTTGTTTATCCTTCCATCATATTCCAGAATAAGGCTTCTGACACTAAAGGAAGTCAGTATTACAGCGAACTGGTGCAGAATAAGCAGGCTTATCTGCAGTATCATGCTAAGGCCGTTGCAAAATTGCTGTATTTTACTGATGAGGATAAAAGGACAGAGGTGAAAACTATCACCTATTCTTTGGAGAACAGACCGGGAGAAGTGTCTGCAAAAAGTGGGAGCGTACCCAATATCAGTATCATGTATAGTACCGATTGGATTGAAAAATCTTATACATCTTCTATGTTCAAACTGGATTATGAAACCAGGGGAGTGCTGTTTCATGAAATGACTCATGCTTTTCAATTGGAGCCGAAAGGAATACCTCCTTATTCACAGCCGAATACGGCCTGGCAGATTACAGAAGGAATGGCAGATGCAATCCGTATTCATGCAGGCTTCCTGCCTATGAGTAATAGGAAACCGGGAGGATATTGGCAGGACGGTTATCAGACTACCGGATTTTTCCTGGAATGGCTGACGACTAAAGATCCGGATGCTTTAAGGAAAATCAATGCTTCTTTATTGACTCTGAATCCCTGGAGTTTTGACGGGGCAATGGAGTATACCTTTGGCAGCGGTGTGACTACTGATGATCTCTGGAATGAATACCAGAAATATTTGAAAAGTTTATGATTAAAACGAGAATGTTATGAAAAAAATAGCAATGATATTGTGGATATGCCTGAGTGTTTTGGCCTGGAGTTGTGAGGATAGCGACTCCCTGGAGCTGGGCTCACAAACCAAAGAAGATAATAATGGTTCAACTACCGGCAGTTCACATCCGGATGCGCAAAAATGCATGAATACACTGGTGAGTGCTGAGAATGGCTGGAAAATGGTTTATCAGCCGGCAGATTATGCCTATACCATTTTGTTTGATTTTAGTGAAGATGGATTGGTAAACAGCGATTCCAAGGATTTTACCGAAGCTGCTTATTCGGCTTTATTCGACTTTGCCAATATTGATGGAAAATTGGCTATCAAATTGCAGGGGGATACCCAGATTGGTCTGGTGGGTAGTGATTATAACGAATCTGTATTACTGGTGAAAGAGATTACAGATAATAAAATCAGTTGTGTGGGACAGAAATTGGGCAAAAATATGGATCTGATTAAAGCAACGGCAGACGATAAGGCTGCTTTGAACCAGAAAGTTTTCTGGGAAAAACTGAATGCTAAAAATCTGATGTACGGAGTACTCCGTGATAATGAAGTGTTTGCTGTCCGTTATGGTATAGACTATAAAGCTAACAAGATTGATTTTATATATATTGAAAATAATGAAGCTAAATATGTGCAGAGGACTTTCAGCATGAACAGTAGTTATACAGCTATTGAATGGGCTCCTGTCCTTGTGGAAGGTGAGAGTATCGAAGGATTGAGTTATGATGAAGCTACTTTATCATTCCGGTTGGAGGGAGCCACTTCCCTTGCTTTGACCTCTGGGCTGACAGACAATCAGATCCGTACCAATTATGTTGGTCTGGGGGGTGGTTCCGGATATCAGTATGAGGTAAATAAGAATGTAGGCGCTTATAGTATTGAATTTAATTCTGTCTTTGACTGGGAAGGAATGAACTCTGTAGAGTTTAATTATAAGGATAGTTGGTTTGCTATGGTTGGGTGTCTGAAGAGTCCGTTCGGTGGTTATATGTTTGTTCAGAATACCAAAGTAGATAATCCGTTTGCACATGTTTATGAGGTAAGTGGGGATAAAGTATTCTTTACTTTTATGAATTATTATCCCATGAGCATTACCGGTGATCAGGAAGTAATCAAAGCTGAAATGAAACCTTTGATAGATTTCTATTACAGTGAAGAGGGATTGGTGGTTGTACAGGAAGTCAGTGGAGGAAGAACCTGGGTTTATCTGATACATCCTTCAAACGGTGAATGGATTAAAACAAGAAGAAAATAAACGAATAGTGGTTCAGTGATGAGTGGGAGTCTGAAAGGTCTGGCTCATTGCCATTTTAAAGGTACTTCACTATCTTTGGAATGACAGTAGTTGTCAGCTTTTCAGACTTTTTTAGTCATAGTAAAATAAGATAAATATATGAAAATCAGGATTATTGGACTCATTGCTATTGTAATGTTGGGCATAGCATGTAAAGCTCCGGTGTCTGTTGTGGAGTTAACTGACGGGGATTTGACAACGGCTTATCAGGGAGTAAAAGGGAAAAATGAAATTCGGCTGGATATGACAGCACCGTTGATAGTCCGGAATTACCGGGTTTATGCTTCTGGGGAGGACAGCCGATATGATCCGGGAACATGGACATTCCAGGGGTCTCAGGACGGAAGTAAATGGATCGATCTGGACAGGCGTTCTGAAGTGGAATTTTCAGGCCGTTATCAAGGTAATACTTATGCAGTTACTGCTCCTCAGGCTTATCAATACTATCGTTTTACTATTGAAACGACTTCGGGTGATAGTTTGCGGATAGCTGAAATTGAACTGGAGGAAAAAGATCATCTGGCAGATTGGGCAGGTTTCAGGTATCCGGAGATAAATTTTGTGAATGAAGCGCCTGAAACGGAGGGAAGCCGCTTTTACGATATATTGGTCCAGAATCCTTCCGATTATATTCGCGCCCAGGCTTTGAAAGTGGCAGATATTCTTTATTTTTCTGCTTCAGATAGTATGCCTGGTGTAGAAAAAATTGATTATACCATTAAAACTTTTGACGGGGTATCTTATAAGGGAGGTGAACCTCCTGTTGTACATATTGTATTTAGTACCAAACATGTTGAGAAATCTTTTTCTGAGTCCTTATATAAACTGGGGTATGAGACAGTGGGAGTATTGGCACACGAGTTGACCCATGCTTATCAGCTGGAACCCCGTGGATGTGGCAGCTATTCAACCAATAAAACTTTTTGGGCTTGTATTGAGGGAGTGGCCGATGCTGTACGTACACAGGCCGGATATTTCGATGTGGATGCATTGCGTAAGCCCGGTGGCAATTGGATGGATGGTTATAAAACGACAGGATTTTTTATCCAATGGCTGACGACCAAAGATCCAGATGCTATCCGGAAATTCAACCGGACTTGCCGGGAATTGCCTGTCTGGAGTTTTGACGGAGCGATCAAAGCTATATTTGGCGAAGAGCATTCCATTGAAGGTATGTGGCAGGAATATCAGGATTTTTTGACCTCAGCAGCTGAAAAATAAACATTTAATTTACTCATTCATGAAGAGAATATCATTTCTTGCATTTTTGTGTTTGGCTATGGTTACAAACGGACAGCGGAAAATTGACTATGTCAATCCTTTGATCGGAACCAATGGTATGGGACATACTTTTCCGGGTGCTTGTGTTCCCAATGGATTGATACAATTGAGTCCGGATACGGATACCGTTCCGCATAATGTGAACGGTGTGTATCAAAAGAAAGCTTATGAATATTGTGCCGGTTATCAATATGGGGATAAAACCATTGTTGGTTTCAGCCATACGCATTTCAATGGTACAGGGCATTCCGATCTTGGAGATATTTTATTGATGCCGACCGTCGGAGAACTGAAATTTAATCCCGGAACGGCAGAACAGCCTGACAATGGCTACCGTTCGCGCTTTTCTCACGATACTGAGAAAGCTCATCCCGGATATTATGCGATAAACCTGGATGATTATGGAGTAAAGGCAGAACTGACTGCCACGAAAAGGGTGGGAGTACATCGTTATACCTATCCGAAGGGAGAAGGACATCTGATGCTCGATCTGAATCACGGTATCTATAATTACGATGGAAAAGTGCTTTGGGCAAATTTGCGGGTTGAAAACGATACTTTACTGACCGGATACAGAATTACAAACGGATGGGCCAGGGTAAATTATACCTATTTTGCCATTTCTTTTTCAAAACCTGTCCGTAATTACGGTTATAAGGAAATGGGCAAGACCCTTTATAATGGTTTCTGGCGTAAATTTGACATTTATCACAATTTCCCCGAAATAGGCGGACGTAAAGTGGTGGCTCATTTCGATTTTGATTTTGCTGACGGAGAACCTCTGGTGGTGAAAGTAGCCCTTTCTCCGGTGAGCACCATAGGAGCTTTGGATAATCTCCGCCGGGAAGCCGGGAATAAAAGTTTTGATACTTTAAAAGAAGAGGCTGAAAATACCTGGGAACAGGAAATGGGAATTCTGGAAGTCGATGGTGATTATGACCAGGTTTGTAACATTTATTCTTCTTTGTACCATACCTTGATTAATCCTTCTGTATATATGGATTATGATGGTTCATACCGGGGTGTAGATCAGCAAATTCATAAGGCAGAGGGGTTTACGAATTATACGGTATTTTCTGTTTGGGATACCTACCGGGCCTTACATCCTTTGTATAACCTTTATTATCCTTCGCGGAGCCGGGATATTATTGCTTCTTTCCTGGCTCATTATTCCCAGAGTGTTCATGGCTCATTGCCTATCTGGGCGCATATGGGAAATGAAAACTGGTGTATGATCGGTTATCATGGGGTGTCTGTTGTGGCAGATGCTTTTGTGAAGGGTATACCGATGGACCGGGAATTGGCAGTAAAAGCAATGGTCAGTAGTTCTACCATTCCTTATCTGGATGGAACCAAAGAGTATATGGAACTTGGTTATGTGCCTCTGGAAAAGAGCGGTAGTGCAGCTTCTGTGACTTTAGAATATGGGTATGACGATTGGACAATTTATAATATGGCCCGGTTGATGGGGGATATACAAACGGCAGCAACGTATAAGAAACGTTCAGAGGCTTATAAATATCTGATGGACCCGACCGTTGGATTCATCCGGCCCAAAAATGCAGATGGGAGCTGGAAGGCTGATTTTGATGTGCTGGATACCCACAATCAGGGATTTATTGAGGGTAATTCCTGGAACTACTCTTTCTATGTACCCCAGGATGTGAAAGGATTGGTTGCTGCAATGGGGGGAGACAAACGTTTTGTGGAACGCTTGGATTCCTTGTTTACCATGCATTTACCTGAAAAATATTATGAGAATACTGAAGATATCACTAAAGAGGGCCTGATGGGGAATTATGTACATGGAAATGAACCGAGTCAGCATATTCCTTATTTGTATATGTGGACCTCTCAGCCGTGGAAAACACAATACTGGATCCGGGAGGTAATGGACCGGATGTACCGGAATAATATCGATGGTTTATGTGGTAATGACGATTGCGGCCAGATGTCGGCCTGGTATATTTTCAGTGCCATGGGGTTCTATCCGGTATGTCCTGGATCTGACCAGTATGTGTTGGGAGCTCCCTACTTCCGGGAAATGAAAGTGCGTTTGGAAAGTGGGAAACAGCTGGTCATCAAAGCGCCGAAGGTCAGTGGTAAAAATCGCTATGTGCAGTCGGTGCGTCTGAATGGCAAGCCCTATGAAAAGGCTTATCTGACTCATAGTGATATTGCTGAGGGGGGAGAACTATTCTTTGAAATGGGAAGCCGTCCCAATAAAAAGAGGATTTTTGAGGAAGCACAACGGCCTTATTCTTTGACCAATGATAAATAATTTCAAATATATGTGTAATTATAGAAAGATATTCGGTATGCTGGTGGTGGGAATTCTTATCACCGGTACTGTATACGGTAAAGGACTTGAAGCTCAGTTACCTTTAACTCAATATGTACGTCCCTTAGTGGGAACTTCCGGTTTTGGAAATGTATATCCCGGGGCACAGATTCCTTTTGGTGGAATTCAGATCAGTCCGGATACCGACCGGGATTATTATGATGCAGCTGCCGGCTATAAATACAATCATACTACTTTACTGGGGTTTAGTCTGACTCATTTGAGCGGGACCGGAATACCGGATTTGGGTGATTTTTTGTTTATGCCCGGAACGGGGGAGATCAAGTTTGAACCGGGTACTCACCAGGATCCGGATACAGGATACCGGAGCCGTTACAGTCATGAACGGGAGTGGGCAAGTCCGAATTACTACGGGGTGGATCTGCTCGACTATGGGGTAAAAGCAGAGATGACCTCCGGAATACGAAGCGGAATACTTCGTTTTACTTATCCGGCTTCTGATAGTGCATTTATCCTGATCGATATGGATCATACCCTTTGGCAAAGTTGTCCCTGGAGCAATGTGCGCTTTGAAAATGATTCTACTCTGGTAGGGTATAAGCTCGTAAAAGGTTGGGGACCTGAACGTCATGTGTATTTTACAGCTGTGTTTTCGAGACCTTTTGCTGAGTATGGGATTATGCAGGATACCGTTCCGGTGATTTACAATACCAACCGTTTCCGGAGCAGCCTGGAAGCTTGGGGAAAAGATCTACGGGTTTGGATGCGTTTCAAGACAAAGGCTGGTGAACAGGTGACAGTGAAAACGGCTATTTCATCGGTGAGTACCGATGGGGCATGCAACAATATCCGGGAGCTGGAGGGACATTCTTTTGAAAGCCTGAGATCTGCAGGAGAGGAACTTTGGGAGGAACAATTGGCGAAGTATAAAGTGAGAGGTAGCCA
>CAJMQA010000013.1 GCA_905215395.1 uncultured bacterium
TCCCCATAGGCCATAAACGATGGATGGGATTCCGGCCAGCAGATCGATCACTGAACTGATGACTGTGGAGGCCCGGGTTCCCCGGAAGTATTCGCCTGTAAACAGTGCAACCGGAAGCGAGAAAGGAATGCAGAAAAGCAGGGCGAGAAAGGCCGTCATGACTGTTCCGGTAATAAATGACAAGGCTCCGTATTCTTCTCCTTCCGGATTAGGATTCCATTCTGAGGTAAAAATAAAGCGAAAGAAACCGAATTTTTCAAAGGCCGGAGTTGCTCCGCTGACCAAGGAGTATACCATGCCTCCGCAGATCAATAACACCAGTAGTGCGCAAAGAAATAACAGCCGTTTGAAGATATAATCCCGCATAAAGTAAAATTATTTCAGAATGGTTTTTCCGTTGTAAGTGGCTGATTTTAAAAGTTGTTTCGCATTCATAACAGCGGTAGGCGGCAATGGGGAATAATGTACTTTGGTCGTCATATCCTGTGCCTCGGGGTCTGTCAGCCAGTTTAGCAGTTCTATCGTGGCTTTCGCCTGAGTTTCTGAACGGTTTGCATATGCCTGTTCTTTGTAAAGAATGATCCAGGTGAAACAGCTGATCGGATAAGCTCCTGCTGCGGTAGAGTTGGTAATCATAGTCCGGGTATCAGCCGGAATTTCGGTAGAGGCAGCTGCTGAAATGCTTTCGGTGGAGGGAAAGATAAATTCTCCGGCCTGGTTTTGTAATTTGGCGATTGGTATCTTCAGGGCAAAAGCATATTCAGAGCCAATGTAGCCGATGGTTCCCGGAGTCTGGCTGATGGTTCCTGCAACTCCCGGATTTCCTTTGGCTGCGATGCCGGTAGGCCATTTTAAAGATTTTCCTGTTCCGACATTGACGTTCCAGTCGTTGCTGACTTTACTGAGATAATCACTAAAAACATAGGTAGTTCCGCTTCCGTCTGAACGATATACCGGATTGATAGTTTTTGCTGGGAGGCTTGTTTCAGGGTTGGCTGCTTGTATACGGGAATCATTCCACTGAGTGATTTTTCCCAGGAAAATATTAGCAACAATGTCTCCTGTCAGTTGCAGGTTTTTTATTTCCGGAAGGTTATAAGCCATGACTACGGCTCCCATGCATGTCGGAATGTGTATGACTTCAGCCGGCATTTCAGCCATCTCCTGATCAGAGAGATAGGCATCACTGCCGCCGAAATCTACAATTTTATCTTTCAGGCTCCGGATACCTCCTCCGCTTCCGATTCCTCCGTAAGTGATCGTTACTCCGGTTGTGTCCTGATAGTTTTTGAAAGCCAGGTTATAATAAGGAAGGGGGAAAGTTGCACCTGCAGCAGCGATACTGATGTCGCTTTTGTTGTTCCGGTCCTTTTTTCCCGAATTTCCACAGGCACTGATACAAAATGCCAGAATAAAAATGAGTAATTTGTTCATGTTTTTATTGTATTAAATGGATATTCTCTTTTACACCACAATATTACATTGATCTTGCTACATGAGGGTTACGGGAATGTTACATTATTGTTACGATGGCCAATAAGGTAACAATTTTATTAAGCCGCTTATTTTCAATTTACTACTTTTCGATAAACCTTCATTTAAATTATTATTTTTGCCGGGCAGATATTTATAACCTTGTATGGACGAAAAGAAAAAAGAGAAATTATTTATGCGGGAATTTTTCCGGAAAGCAGGGAAGGCGATTTATGACTATCGTTTGATAGAAGAGGGAGACAGGATTTTAGTGGGAGTATCGGGAGGGAAGGATTCATTAGCATTATTGGAAGTACTGGCGTTGAGGGCACGCGATCCTAAACAACATTACAGTGTGGTGGCTGCTCATATTGCAGTAGAAAATGTTGCTTATGAAGTAGATGGGGAGTATATCCGTGAATTTTGTGAGCGTTTGGGGGTGGAACTGGTGGAACGGACAATAGCTACTGCTGTTCAGGAGGGGGCAAGGAAGCCGGTATGTTTCATCTGTTCCTGGAATCGTCGGAAAACTTTGTTTGAGATAGCTAAAGAGTTCCGTTGTAATAAATTGGCTCTGGGGCATCATCGTGACGATGCTATTGAAAGTTTACTAATGAGTATGATGTTTAATGGGACGATTGCCAGTATGCCGCCAAAGCTGGATATGTTTGATCATACTTTTACACTGATCCGTCCGTTTATTTTGTTGGGTAATGAGGAAACTTTGCAATATGCCGTTTACCGGAATTTTAAAAAACAGAAAAAGAATTGTCCGCATGAACGTTCTACTAACCGGAATGCTGTAGCGGAGATCATCCGGCAAATGGAAACATTATCCCCTCATGTAAAAGGAAATCTTTTTGCCTCCATGAAAAATATACAAACGGAATATCTACCCTGAAAAAGATTGAAGGTTGATGATGCCATCAACCTTCAGTTTATCATTTACAGCTGTTTCAATGCTTCGTCATAATTGGGTTCGTGAGTGATTTCAGGTACCAGTTCGGTGTAAATCACTTTACCTTCTTCATCCAGGATGATTACTGCACGTGCCAGCAAACCGGCCAATGGACCATCTGTCAGAGCAACTCCGTAATCTTCACCGAAAGATGGATTTCTGAATGCGGAAAGACCGATGACATTTTCGATACCTTCTGTAGAGCAGAAACGGGCATGTGCAAAAGGAAGATCTTTTGAAATGGCCAATACCACCGTATTTTTCATCTTGGATGCCAGGTCGTTAAATTTCCGTACCGACATGGCGCATACTTTTGTATCCAGGCTGGGGAATATATTCAATACTACTTTTTTACCTTTCAGACTGCTGAGGGATAATTCACTCAGATCACTTTTTACCAACGTGAATTCAGGCGCTTTTGCACCGGTTTCCGGGAAGTGACCTTTTACATGAACCGTTGCACCTCCTAATGTGACTGTTGCCATAATCAATGTTTTTATTAAAAGATTTATAAATACCATATTTCTGCTTTTCGCTATATACGTAAATCAATTCCTTTTGTATAGCGTTTACAAATTTAAATAAAGTAAATTATCTTATCAAATTGATAATTTTTATATAGCAATCAACTTTTTTGATGGGAATAACAAAGAGAGCCGGAGCTCTCTTTGTTTATTCAATCACCTGGAGTTTGTCACCTGCTTTCTCGATGATGGTGCGTAAATACCATTCGGAAAGGGCAGGTTGCTCAACTTTCGGGTTTTTCTCACCAGGAATAACGGTTTTGATGTTTCCATCCATATAGCAACAGAAGAGGTAGCCATAGAAGTCGCGCCAGGTATCTACCAGTGCGTTTCCGGTATTGCATGAAAAATCCGTCAGGAATTCAACTGTAGCTGCTTTGTCTTTGTTGAACATGTCTCTGGCTCCTGCGTCAATCAGCCGAACGAAATTTTCATATTGTGTTTCCAGAGCTTTTTGTTTGGTCCGGATTTCCGGGTGAATTGCATTGTAGCGGGTATATGCGAAATTGGTAACCTGATTGAATACCCAGAAGGCTGCTTTGTTGGTGAATTCCATCATACTACCGTTTCCGACTGCAAAGGCAAAAGGTACGCGGGTAGAGCAGCTGTACATCGGGAAATATACACTACTGGCGGCATCGTCAACACCAAACCAAAGAATTCCTCCAACAGCATCGGGTAGCCAGCTCCGGCTTTGAGTCACGAAGGTGAAACCGGTTTGCTGGGTTGCTGTAGCACGTTCGTGTACGTATTCTTTGCCGTCAACTTTGAAGCTCATTGGACGCCATCTGTAAGGACATTCGTATGGACCGGCTCCCGGATCTTTGCTCATATCAAGCTCTGTGCCTTCCAAATGATCGCGCATAAAGTCCATGACTTCCAGTACGTCGAGCTTGCGGTCGGGTTTGATCCACAAAGGCATACGATTGGTTGCATAACCTTTGTTATCACGCTGGATTTTACCTTTAGCATAGTCGAAATATTGAGACATATTGGAATTTACAGCATTGAAGAAAGCCCATACGCGGATTTCACAGGCACGGGCACCACTAAAATCTACCGGAGCATAAGTGTCTGAAAAACTGAAATCGGCATTTTTACCATCCTGGGGATAGAAACCTTTTTGTTTAGCAAAGGAGATGACATCTTTAGAATACACTGTGGTGATTTCTTTGTCATAGATTTTCTTCATATGATCTGAAGAAATGGAGGTTTTTCCTTCCAGGGGAAAGGTTGTAATACGGGCCTGATTGGCATGCGCACATACATATCCGTCCGGAACCATGCGGGCTACCCATACAGCTCCTTTTTCTCCTTCACCTTTACCAATCATTTCGAGTATCCATACTTCATTAGGGTCGCTGATAGAAAAAGATTCTCCGGAACTGGCATATCCGTATTGTTCGACCAGATCTGTCATGACTACGATTGCTTCCCGGGCATTTTTCGCACGTTGTAAAGTGATGTAGATCAGACTACCGTAGTCGATGATTGCTCCGGACTGGCTTTCGAGTTCTTTGCGTCCTCCGTAGGTGGTTTCACCGATGGCGAGCTGAAATTCATTCATATTACCGACTACATTATAAGTTTGGGAAGCCTGAGGAATTTTGCCCATGTATTTACCGGTATCCCATTCATAAACATCCATCATAGTACCGGCAGGCCACTTACCGGCAGGCCAGTGGTAGAGTTCTCCATACAGCACATGAGAGTCGGCTGAATAAGTGATCATGGTTGAGCCGTCTTTGGTCGCTCCCTTTGTCAACAAAAAATTGGTGCAGGCAAAGACTTTTATGGAAGCTCCGGCTGCCAGAAAAAGAAGGGTCAGATAAAGTTTATACATATGATTTAGATTAAGATAAATAATTTCAGGTTAACGTATTCTGTCGAATGATTTCAATACTGTGATATCTTTAACAATGTTTCGTATCGCCAGCCAGGTGAAGATAATACCGATCAACGGGAAAATAAAACTGATATCGGCAAACCATTCTGCATTCATTTCCTGGCTACGTTGACGCAATTGTAGCCACATAAGTACCAGAATTCCTAACTGGAGTACAATATTGACAATGCAAAGACGTAATTGCAGAAATAAAGTTGGTTTGACGGTTTTGGATTTTTTCTTATGAATGAAAATAGTTAATAGTGCCAAGGCAGTGATGATAATATTCAATATCATTGACATCCAGTTCCAGGCAATAAATATTGGAGGGTTACCAGCTTGCATGACTTTGGTGGTAAAAAATTCATAAGTAAAATTGCCCGGAACCACAATGGAGGCAAACGGCATAAAAAACAACAGGCCGGTCACAATGGCACAACAGAGCAAAAAGAGGGATTGAATACGTTGAATCATGTCTTTTGTGATATTTTATTCGGTTAATTTATCTAAGGTATAGCGGATTAATTTTGCCATATGTCCGTGGTAATTTGCAGAAGCATCTCCTGTGATCCGGTTGGCAATGATCAGGCAGATGGTTGCTGCATGGTGTCCTAACAAATTGCAGAGTCCTGTTATTGCTGCACTTTCCATTTCGTAATTGGTTACTTTGTAATTTTCGTAACGGAAATCAGTGATTTTATCATTGATGCCTGGCATAGCTAACGGAAGACGCAGAACACGTCCCTGAGGACCGTAAAATCCAACGGCTGTCAGGGTAACACCTTTATAAGTATGTTTCCCGTCATAGAGTTTGCTCACCAGTTCCGGAGCAGCATTGACCACATAAGGACGGGCTGCAGTTGGCGCCCATTTGCAGTGCTCAATGAAAGCATCTTCGAATTTGTGGTCACAGATCTGTCCGTTGTTTGCATAAAAGCGTAAAACTCCATCGCAACCTATGCTTTTTTCAGAAATGACGAATGAATCCACCGGGATGTCTGCCTGTACAGAACCGGAAGTTCCGATACGCACGATATTCAGGCTACGGCTTGCAGCTTTGATTGTTTTCGTTTTCAGATCGATATTGGCCAAAGCATCCAGTTCATTGATGACGATATCGATGTTATCAGGTCCGATCCCTGTTGAAATGACTGTAAGGCGATGGTTGTGATACGTGCCGGTGATTGAATAAAATTCGCGATTGCTTTTTTTCAGTTCGATCTGTTCAAAATGAGAGGCAATGGTTTCTACCCGGCCCGGATCTCCGACAAGGATAATGTCGTTTGCTAGGTCTTCCGGCAGGAGGTGCAGATGGAAAATACTTCCATCCGGATTTGTTATTAATTCTGAAGATTGTATGTTTTTCATAATTATTTATTTTCAGTCGGTAATGTCTGATTTAAGATAAAAGCTTTCTATGGGTTTATCTAAATCGTTCATTCTTCTGCTTTCCCTATACTACGGGAGATTTGTCGCAGTCAAATTTAGCGATGTTTGATTGATAAAACAAATATTCGGTTTTTTTATTGTAAGAAGAATCAAATGTTGCTTGCATCGTGATATAGTTGTGAAGTTTTGATATATTTACGCACGAAAATGAATGTGCGCCTTTTTATATGGAAACAATTACTAGTTGGATCGAACAGTTTTTCAGGAATCTGGGACTTATTCCTCAAGCGATAGGTGGGCTTGACCGGTTACTAATCCTGATAGCAATTGCTTTACTGGCCTATGCGACAGATTGGATCGGCCGGAAAATTCTGATACGTTTGGTGAGGAGGATTACGGAGAAAACAAAAGTAACTTGGGATGATATGCTGTTCAATGACCGGGTGATGAATAATTTATGTCATATTTTGCCTCCGGTTGTAATTTATGTGTTATTACCTTTGGCTTTTTCCAATTATTCGGAAACTCTGATTTTTGTACATAAGTTGTGCATGATATATATTTTGGCAGCTTTCCTGCGTTTTGTCAATATATTTCTGGGAGTTTTGTTTGAACTTTCCAGACAAAGGAAAGAATTCCGGGATCGTCCACTGAAAGGTATTTATCAGATTATTCAGGTCGGTTTGTTTTTTATCGGAGCCATTTGCATTGTATCGGTTTTATTGGATAAGAATCCCTCTCATCTGTTGGCGGGTCTGGGAGCTTCGGCTGCCATTCTGATGTTGGTTTTTAAAGATAGTATTATGGGACTGGTTTCAGGGATCCAGCTTTCTGCCAATGATATGTTACGTCCCGGAGATTGGATCACTATGCCCAAATATAATGCTGATGGTGTTGTTATTGATGTGACCCTGAATACGGTGAAGGTGCGGAATTTTGATAATACGATTATCACCATTCCTCCTTATGCTCTGGTCAGTGATTCTTTTCAGAACTGGAGAGGAATGGAAGAATCCGGAGGGAGGCGGGTGAAACGATCGGTGAATCTGGACATGAACAGTGTGTGTTTCTGTAGTCCGGATATGCTGGTGCGCTTCCGGAAAGTAGCTATATTAAAAGATTATATAGATGGTACAGAAGAGCAAATCCGGCAGTATAATGAAGTCCACGGTATAGACGAATCAGTTTTGGTGAATGGCAGACATCAGACCAATCTCGGGATATTCAGGGCGTATCTGGAGTTGTATTTAAAGAATCTGACTTCAGTGAATACAGAAATGACTTGTATGGTTCGTCAATTACAGCCGACTGAGAAAGGAGTACCTCTGGAGATTTATTTCTTTTCCAGAGAGAAGGCCTGGATATTGTATGAAAAAGTTCAGGCGGATGTGTTTGATCATATTTTTGCTGTCATCCCCTTTTTTGATCTCAGAGTATTTCAGAATCCATCAGGAGCTGACATTGAACGGGTTTTCCGGAAGAAGTAATTGTAAAACTCCCGCTGATTCTGATTGAACCAGCGGGAGTTTTTATCTTTGCGGATGTCTGCCTTGTCCCCCTTTCTGTTGCCATTCTTTCATTCTTTTTTCCTGATTGGCCTTGTAAGTTTTATATTGATCTTCAGTCAATACTTTTTTCAATTGGGCATCCGTGGCTTCTCGCTCCTTTTTCATCTGTTCGCGCATAGCTTCGCGATTGTCCTGGCCTTTTTTCATATTTTCTTCTCTTTGTTTAAAAGAAGTGGTAAACCAGGTTTTCAGATCTTTCTGCTGTTGCTCATTCAGGGTGAGCTCTTTATTCAATCGTTCCACCATCCGGTTGGCTTGTTGTTCCGGAGTCATTTTCTCACGTGGTCCTCTCTGCTGCGCATTTACCGCAAAGGCCAAAAACATGAATACTGTTATGGCCAAAAATGCAATTCTTTTCATAATCAACTTTTTTAATTCATCAAATTCTTTCTATGGAAAATCTCTTTTTCCTGATTATAAGACAATCTATCTGAACAAAAGTTTATGTTGATCTGAGAAGATTTTGTCAATTATTGTTCCAGGAGGAAGACAGTTGCTGAAAGTAAATGACATCTTCCCACTCTGTGCCGCGTTTCAGCCATTGTTTCCGATATCCTGTCTGAGTAAAACCGGTTGCTTCAAATAGTTTCAGGCTGGCAACATTACAACTGGGTACACTACTGTATACCTGATTCAGGCCGAGGGTTTCGAAACAATAATCCAGCATCAGTTTGATTGCAGAGGTGGCATACCCCTGTTTGCGGTTTTCCATATTATGTATCATAATACCCAGACCTGCACGCTGATGATAGGGATCAAAGTCGTATAGATCAATCAGACCAATGGGTTCTTTGGTATCTACCCGGGTAATCATCAGGCGTAATTGTTTGCTGGAATAAATATCTTCATGGGAGTTTTCGATGTATTTTTTCAGTGTATAATGTGAAAAAGGGGTCAAGGTGTCACTGACATCCCATAAATCCATATTGTTTTCCCAATTGTAGAGGAATTCCAGATCTTCCGGCTCTAAAGCACGAATGAGTATGTTTTCGTCTTGCATCATAGATTTAGTTGTTTTATTCTTAATTGGTCCATATTTTCTCTTATTTCACAAATATATCCTTTTTTATTTGAAATTTAGCTTTTGGCTGGCTTTATTATTTTTCTCCGGTGTTAAAATCAGCTCTTGGATTTTCATTACATTTGTGTGCAATATACGTAAGAATGAAAAAAATGTTTAATTTATTGTGTATCGTTGGTCCGACCGCCAGTGGAAAGACTTCCTTAGCAGTGCATTTGGCGGCAGAGTTTAACGGGGAAATTATCAGTGCTGATTCCCGGCAAGTATACAGAGGCATGGATATAGGAACCGGTAAAGATCTGTGTGAGTATGAAATAGAGGGCAGGCATATCCCTTATCATTTGATAGATATCGCAGATGCCGGATATAAATATAATGTCTTTGAATATCAGCGGGATTTTATGACAGTTTGGGAAGATTGCTGCCAAAGAGGGGCTTTCCCCGTGCTTTGTGGGGGAAGCGGTTTGTATGTGGAAGCTGTACTGAAGGGCTATAAATTATTAGCGGTGCCTGTGAATGAAACCTTGAGAGCTGACTTGGCAAAACTGTCGTTGCAGGAGCTCTCTGAACGTTTGGCAACTTATAAAAAACTGCACAATACAACTGAAATCGATACTCCTAAGCGGGCAATCCGTGCTATAGAGATTGAAGAATACTACCGGACCCATCCTCATGAAGAAAAAAACTTTCCGGAAATCATTCCTCTGATTGTCGGGGTAGAGGTGAGCCGGGAAGTGAGGCGGGAAAGGATTACACAGCGTTTACATGCCCGTTTGCAGGAGGGTATGGTAGAGGAGGTTCGGGGTTTGCTGGATAGTGGAGTAAAATCTGAAGATCTGGTCTATTATGGTCTGGAATATAAATATCTGACCTTATACCTGACCGGACAATTGGCTTATCAGGATATGGTGAAACAGTTGAATGTGGCTATTCATCAGTTTGCAAAACGGCAGATGACCTGGTTTAGAAAGATGGAAAGGGAAGGATTTGATATCCGTTGGCTGGGGGCAGAGTTGTCTATGGAAGAAAAGATTGCCAGAGTCCGCCAATGGTGGACAGAGGAGGGATAATCCTGTAATCTACTCTTCATCCGGACACTCCAGTTCTTCATGGATATTTTCTATTAGAAATTGCTTCTCTTCCGGAAAAGCACAAATGATGGAGTGTAAATATTTCCTCTGTGCGGGTGTCAGATGGTGTACCATATTTTCAATGACTGTGGAAGCTTCGAAAGCTATAGGAAATTCTTCTTCCTGAAGCATACGGAGAAATAGTTCCAGATGGGCTGAATAGTCCAGTGACGATTCCCAGACAATCCGCAGCAACTGATTTTTCAAACTGGAATCGGTTGTTTCCATGATTTGCCGGATAACAAGATCAGAAAAGTCTTTTGCTTTGATGTCAGCTAAAAGGTTAATAATGACTGTTTCTAAACGTTGATCTTTTATATTTGGGAGAGTGGTCAACAGGGATTCTGCTATACTCAGGTCTCCGTTTTCCTGGATGGCCTGAATGGCTTCTGCCATGAGTCCGCTATCTCCGCTTTGGAGTTTGTTCAGGATTTCTATATTGTTTTCCATTATTTTTATTTTGGAGTTTAGAGATGCGAAGATAAAAAAAAGAGCGTTTAACACGCTCTTTTTATCATTATTTCTCTTCTTCTTCCTGAGCTTCCTTGGATCTTGGATGGAATTTGTTGATTGTATCTTTCAGGAAATGATCATCCAGGTGAGTATAAATCTCAGTGGTCAGGATAGATTCGTGTCCTAGCATATCCTGTACCGCTCTCAGATCTGCACCTCCGCTTACCAAATGAGAAGCAAATGAGTGGCGGAAGGTATGAGGAGAAACGTTTTTCTTTATACCGGCACGATTAGCCAGGTGTTTAATAATATTAAATACCATTACTCTGGAAAGAGCCGAACCCCGTTTATTCAGGAACAGAATATCTTTGTATTCTTCTTCGATATCCAGATAATCCCGGTAGACTTTCAGATATTGTTTAATTTCTGCCTTTGCATTTTTACTCAATGGAATTATACGTTCCTTATTACCCTTACCCTCAATTTTCACAATATTCATTCTGAAATTGATATTGGATAATTTAATGTTGATCAGTTCGGAAACTCTTAAGCCACAAGAATAGAGCATTTCTATGATTGCTTTGTTTCTTTGTGCTTCAGGTTTATACATTTCCACTGCATTCAGCATAGAGTCTATTTCTTCTACAGTCAGAATATTGGGCAGTTTACGTCCGATTTTCGGAGCTTCCAGTAAACGGGTCGGATTATTTTCCAATTGTCCGTCAAAAACCAGAAATTTGAAGAATGAACGGATACTGGAAATACATCTGGCCTGTGTTCTATTTGTAACTCCAACCTCACTGACATGTACCAGATAATCTTTCAGGATGTCATAAGTTACTTTGTCTGGAGTCTCTACTTTGTGTTGTTCTGCACAATACTTTGCTAGCTTATTAATGTCATTCAGATAAGCTTCTACTGAATTCTCGGATAATGATTTTTCCAGAATCAGATAAGTTTTGTAACTTTCAATTGCGTTGTCCCAAGTCATTGTTTTTACTTTTTATGTTCATCAAAAAAAATCTACAATCGTTCATAAGCATACACTATTATTAAAAACGGAGCCTAAAGGTATATATTTTTTTAATATTCTGTTTACATTTTTTGAAGTTTAACATTTTGAAATTAAATCATAGATAACAATAACAAGATAATGATTTGATATTCATTGATTTTGTAAAATTAGAAAGTATCATTCAAATTCGCAAATTTTATGCTATTAATTTAAAATTTTTAGAAAGAAAAGAGAGAAAAATAATTAATTTTGTAGAATAACTTAGTCAAATGAAGGAAGTAGATATGCAAATATTAATATTGAACGGGCCGAATTTAAATTTGCTGGGTATCCGGGAGCCAGGAGTGTATGGTACGGAAACCTTTAATAATTATTTTGATCAATTACAAGGAAGATATCCGGATATCCGGTTGGAATATTATCAATCCAATATTGAAGGGAAACTGATTGATAAAATACATGAAGTGGGTTTTAGTTATGACGGAATTATATTGAATGCGGGTGCATACACACATACTTCAGTGGCTCTTGCAGATGCAGTTTCAGCTGTAAGCAGTCCGGTAGTAGAGGTGCATATATCCAATACTGCAAAGCGTGAGTCTTTCCGGCATATTTCTTATTTAACGGCAGTATGCCGTGGAGTCATTATGGGATTCGGATTAAAATCCTATGAATTGGCATTGCAGGCATTGATAAATAAATAAGAAAAATTGTATACGAAAAAGATTAAATACGTATATATAGAATGGAGCAGAAGTAATAGTGGAAATAAAATAATTCTATATGAAAAGAACGAAAATAGTTGCAACCATTTCAGATAAACGATGTGAAGTCGGGTTCCTGAAAGAATTGTATGAGGCAGGGATGAATGTTGTCCGGTTAAATACGGCTCATCAGACTTTGGAAGAGGCTATGAAGGTGATCCGGAATGTCCGGGAGGTATCCGGTCAGATAGCCTTGTTGGTAGACACAAAAGGTCCTGAAGTGAGAACCTGTGATATCGCAGTTCCTGTCAGAGTGGAAAAGGGAGATATTGTGTATATGACCGGACAGCGGGAACTAGTAGCAGAGAAATTATTGCATGTTTCTTACGAGAATTTTGTTCAGGATGTCCGGATTGGTGATAAAATCCTGATAGATGACGGAGATGTGGAATTGATCGTAAAGGAAAAAAAGGAGAATGTACTGGAATTGCAGGCTGCTAATCCTGGGGAGATTAAGGATAAAAAGAGTGTTAATGTTCCGGGAGTAAATATGCATCTGCAGACTCTGAGTGAAAAAGATCGTACTTTTATTCGTTTTGCAATTGAGAATAAACTGGATTTTATTGCTCATTCTTTTGTCCGCAATAAACAGGATGTTTTGGCAATACAGAATATACTGGATGAATACCATAGCAATATAAAAATTATTGCCAAGATTGAAAATCAGGAAGGCGTGAATAATATTGAGGAAATTCTGGATCATGTATACGGAGTGATGGTGGCCCGGGGAGATCTGGCTATTGAAATTGATGCCGAGAAAATACCTTTGATACAGAGACATATTGTCAATAAATGTATTGAGAGTAAAAAGCCGGTAATCGTTGCGACCCAGATGTTACATACGATGATTGATCATCCACGGCCTACGCGGGCAGAAATCAGTGATATTGCAAATGCAATATTCAGCGGTACGGATGCTATTATGCTGAGCGGTGAAACAGCTTACGGAGACTATCCGGTGGAGGCTGTAAAAGTCATGAGTCGGGTCGCTATGGCAAATGAATCGACCATGCCCCCGGATTCCAACCGGAATTTAGTGAGAATCAATAATGAGATTACGGCAGCTTTGGCTCGTGTGGCTGTGAGAATGACTACTATGTTGCCTGTAAAGGCCATTGTGGTAGATACCAATTCCGGACGTACAGCCCGCTATTTGTCTGCCTTCCGGGGTGGTTTGCCTGTCTATGCCCGTTGTTATGAAGAAAGGGTTATGCGGGAATTGGCATTATCATTCGGGGTAAGGCCTTATTTTTCAGTAAAACCAACTTCGCGGGATGAGTTTATGCGGGATATCCCCCAGTTGCTATTAAAGAACGGATATAGTCCTGAAGATCAGATATTGGTGATTGGAGGAAGTTTCGGACATGTACGGGGGGCATCATTCCTGGAAGTTTGCAGGATCAGTGATATAAAATAAGGTAGAACGGAGCCTGGAACTCCGTTTTTTTGTAGAGGAAATCAGATGATAAAAGCTGTTTTTTTTGATATAGATGGAACTTTAGTTAGCTTCCGTACTCATCGTGTGCCGGATTCTGCCCGGAAAGCAATTGAGGATTTGCGCCGGAAAGGAATAAAAGTCTTTATAGCCACGGGACGTCATTGGAGGGTGATAAATAATCTGGGAGGAATGGAATTTGACGGGTATATTACTTTGAACGGGAGCTCTTGTTATGTGGGGAAGGAGCAATTGATTTACCGGCAGACTATTCCGTTATCTGATGTCAGTTGTTTGCTGGGTATAGAAAATGGTGCAGTAAATTTTCCCTGTATTTTTGTCCGGGAGAAAGATATGTTTATAAATTATGTCAATGACAGGACGGATGAGGTTTTCAAACTTTTGAATTTTCCTCAACCACCGGTTAGGGATATCCGGGAAGCTTTGCAGGGAGATGTTTTTCAGATAATTGCTTTCTTCGGGCAGGAACAGGAAAAACAAATCATGCAGCATCTGCCGGGTTGTGAAGCGACAAGGTGGAATCCCCTGTTTACGGATATCGTGCCGGTGGGTGGAAGTAAGCGTGTGGGAATGGAAAAGATTCTGGAGTATTTTGGACTCCGGAAGGAAGAGTGCATGGCGTTCGGGGACGGAGGAAATGATATACCAATGTTGCGGTATGCAGGCATTGGAGTTGCCATGGGGAATGCAACGGACGAAATTAAGGCTGAGGCTGATTTTGTAACCCGGAGTGTCGATGAAGATGGTATTGTATATGCATTAAAATATTTCGGTTTGCTTGTGGATTGATTTAGAAGGGGCATTTTTAATGACGAATTTTTAGAACCTTTTTTCTGCTATTCCGTTTTTTATGAAAAAAACAATGTCGAATATTGCAGAACAAGTTGTGGATATGCTGGCTAATGCCGGTGTAAAACGGATATATGCTGTCACAGGAGATAGCTTAAATAAGATAAATGATGCAGTCAGACGGGATGGACGGATTCAATGGATTCATGTCAGGCATGAGGAGACCGGAGCTTTTGCTGCCGGAGCTGAAGCGCAATTGCATGGAGGTTTGGCTTGTTGTGCCGGAAGTAGCGGCCCCGGACATGTACATTTGGTGAATGGTTTATACGATGCCCATCGTTCAGGAGCTTCTGTCCTTGCAATTGCTTCAACCATTGTTTCCGGGGAATTTGGCACAAAATACTTCCAGGAGACGGATACCATTTGTCTGTTCAATGATTGCAGTTGTTATAACCAACTGGCTACAACACCTTCACAACTTCCCCGGATGTTGCAGGGAGCCTTGCAGACGGCAATTTCCCGGAAGGGAGTAGCGGTCATTGGTCTGCCAGGCGATTTGACTGGTATGGGGACAGAAGATACTCCTTCGTCGGTTTGTATGTTTTCTGTTCAGCCTCAGATTTGTCCTTCGGAAGAAGAATTGCAGGAGTTGGCAGATTTATTAAATCATAATTCCAATATTACCATTTTCTGTGGGATCGGTGCCAGGGAGGCGCACGATGAGCTGATAGAGCTGGCTCAGAGATTGCATGCTCCGGTGGCATATTCTTTTAAAAGTAAAATGGAGATTCAATATGACAATCCGAATGAAGTAGGAATGACCGGTTTACTGGGGATGTCATCCGGCTATGAGAGTATGCATGCTGCGGATGTATTGCTTTTGTTGGGTACTGATTTTCCTTACGGGCCTTTTATGCCCACTCATAATAAGATAGTACAGGTGGATATAGATCCCGCCCATTTGGGCCGGAGGGCAAAAATCTGTATGGGGTTGTGCGGAGATATAAAGACCACATTGGCTGCTTTATTGCCCCGTTTGCAGCAGAAGACGGATAAAAGTTTTTTGAAGGATCAGTTGTTGAAATATTCCAGGGTGAAGGAACACCTTAGTGCTTATGTTAAGGACAAAGGGAGTGATAATAAAATTCACCCGGAATTCGTTATGGCCATGGTGAATGAGGTGGCTCAATCAGATGCAATTTTCACGGTAGACACCGGGATGACTTGTGTCTGGGGAGCCCGCTATCTACAGGCTTCCGGGCAGCGGAAGATGCTGGGGTCTTTCAATCACGGAACGATGGCAAATGCTATGCCCCAGTCTATCGGGGCGTCTTTGGCCTATCCGGGGCGACAGGTGGTGGCGCTTTGCGGGGATGGAGGATTGTCTATGTTGCTGGGAGATCTGCAGACGATAGTTCAATACCAGTTACCCATAAAAATAATTGTATTTAACAACCGTTCTCTGGGGATGGTAAAATTAGAAATGGAAGTTGGCGGATTACCGGATAATGAAACGGATATGCTAAACCCTGATTTTGCTTTAGTGGCAAAAGCTATGGGAATACAGGGATATACTGTCAGCCGTCCGGATGATGTTTTACCGGTACTCATCGAAGCCTTGAATTCTTCGAAAGCAGTATTAGTCAATGTGATGACAGATCCTAATGCTTTGGCTATGCCTCCTCAGGTGGAATGGGATCAGATGACAGGCTTTGCCCAGGCGATGTACAAAATGTTGATTACCGGTCGGGTTCAGGAAATTATAGATACAATTAATTCGAATTACAAGCACCTCAAAGAGGTACTTTAATATGAATTAATTGTTTATCTTTACGGCCAAAATAACCATACCTGCTGCTCTTCAAGAGAATAGCAGATAAGTTTTCCGGAAATGATTGAAGTCAGGAATATAAAGAAAAGTTACGGTACACTGAATGTGTTGAAAGGTATAGATTTGACTATACCTGAGAAACAGGTTGTCTCTATTGTGGGAGCAAGTGGAGCCGGAAAAAGTACTTTGTTGCATATATTAGGTACCCTTGATTATCCGGATGAAGGGGAAATCTGGTATGATCACGAAAATGTCGCTGTATATTCTTCCAATAAACTAGCTGCTTTCAGAAATGGTAACATTGGTTTTGTTTTTCAGTTTCACCATTTATTGCCGGAGTTTACGGCTCTTGAGAATGTATGTATTCCGGCCTGGATAAGGGGGGGCAATAGGAAGGAGGCGGAAAAGAGAGCGATGGGCTTATTGGATCTTATGGGACTGAGTGGGAGGGTCAATCACAGGCCTTCCGAGCTTTCGGGAGGTGAACAACAGCGGGTATCCGTTGCCCGGGCATTGATTAATTCTCCCCGGGTTGTACTGGCTGATGAACCGTCCGGAAATCTGGATACTCATACTAAAAATGAGTTGCACAAGCTATTCTTTTCTTTGCGGGATGAACTGGGACAGACTTTTGTGATTGTGACTCATGATCAGGAGCTGGCCGGGATGTCAGATCGGAAGATTTGTCTTAGTGACGGCCAGATTGTATAATTGGAAAGAAAGCTTTTACCTTTTGTTTTTTTAATTTATCTTTGTACGATTAATAAATTTAATAGAAAAAGAATGAAGTATACAAATGAAATTGACCGGGTCAGTTATAGTCTGGGTTTAAGCATCGCCAGCAACCTGATTTCATCCGGCGTAAAAACGATTAATGCAGAAGCTTTTAACGACGCGATGAATACTGTTTTTGCAGGACAGATGCCGGAAATTATGCCGGACGAAGCTAATAATATATTACAGGATTATTTTGAAAAATTGCAGCAGGAGAAAGGAAATGCTGCTAAAGCAGAAGGAGAGAAATTTTTGGAAGAAAATAAAAAGGAAGAAGGAATTGTTGTATTGGGTAGCGGCTTGCAATACAAGATTTTGAAAGCTGGAAATGGGCCTAAACCCAAAGCTTCCGATACTGTAAAATGTCATTATGAAGGTCGTCTGATTAACGGGACTATATTTGATTCTTCTGATAAGAGGAATGAGCCGGCTGAATTTCCGGTGAGCGGTGTTATAGCTGGTTGGGTAGAAGCTTTACAGTTGATGCCGGTGGGCTCAAAATGGCAATTGTATATACCCTCTGAACTGGCTTACGGATCCCATGGTGCGGGTCAGTCTATCGGACCGAATGAGACTTTGATTTTTGATGTAGAACTTTTAGCTATCGTTTGATAATTTACAAACTTAATTCAATAAATTTTAAACAATGAAAGCAAAAAACTTACTACTTGTTTTAGCAGTAGGAGCAATGGCAATGAGTTGCAACACTGGTTCTATGAATCAGACTACAGCGAATTTGAAAACAGCCGATGATACTGCCAGTTTCTACATTGGTTATATGTACGGTTCGGGAATGTCCCGTATGGGAATGACAAAGCCCGATATGGCAGCATTGATTGCCGGTATGAATTCTGCATTGCAGAAGAAAGAAATGGCTACTGATCCTCAGGCTATGGAAATGTATCTGAACAATTATTTCCAGGAGCTGGCAATGAAGAAGGCCCAGGAAAATGCAGAAAAAGGAAAGAAATTTCTGGAAGAGAATGCCAAGAAAGCTGGTGTAGATACTTTGGCTAATGGTATCCAATACAAAGTAGAGAAAAAAGGGGAAGGCCCGAAACCAGCAGCCACTGATAAAGTAAAAGTAAATTATAAAGGAACTTTGATTGATGGAACTGAGTTCGATTCTTCTTACAAGAGAAACGAACCGGCAGAATTCTTTTTGAATCAGGTGATTCCGGGATGGACCACGGCATTACAAGCTATGCCTGTCGGTTCTAAATGGACGATTTATATTCCTGCTGATCAGGCTTATGGTCAAAGAGGTGGTGGTCCGATTGGTCCGAATGAAACCTTGATTTTTGAAGTTGAACTTTTGGATATCGTAACTCCGGAAGCAACAACAGATAAATAATTTCCTTCCGAAATTGAAATACAGGAAGCTGTCCGAAAGGTCTTTTCTTTGTTGATCAGAGTGATCTGATATGACATCGGGGATTTTTCGGACAGCCTTTTAAAGCTAAATCACAATTCCAATTATATATCTGAATGAATTACGAAATAAGCGGTAAGCTGATATTTAAAGAAGAAACTCAACACATTAGTGATAAGTTCCAGAAGAGAGAATTTGTTATTGAAGTGGAAAATGAAAAGAATTCACAATGGAATGACTTTGTGAAAGTGCAGTTGATACAAGATCGGTGTGATCTGCTTGAAAATATTGCTCTGAATGAGAGTATTAAGGTTTATTTTAATATCCGGGGCAGAAAATGGGAAAATAAGGGTCAGATATCTTATTTTACTAATCTGGAGGGATGGAGGATAGAGAAACTTGAACCTCAGAATCCGGAAAATATACCTGTACCGGAATATAGGGTGGAAGATATTCCCCCAATGCCGGAGGCAGATGATCTGCCTTTTTGAAATAGAATAAAGAGGCTGGATCCAGCCTCTTTATCTTTTTATAAGAGTCTTTGTTTGTTAATGACTAGTTCAAACCGGATATTCAGGAATTCGGCAGCTTTCCGGCTAAGCATCATGCGACCCAGGAATATTTCAAAATAGTCCATCACTGCAGAGATGGAGGTATCGATCTTCAGTTCCAGAACAATAGCGGTCTTATTTTCATTAAAATATATTTTAGATTCTTCTACAGCATAATTAACGCGATCGTGAATATCAAAATTGGCAAAATCACGGTTTCGTACCCGGCTTCTCCGGACGTCTGTTTTGTCTGCCAGGATTAGAGCGGCTGCGATCGGACTGACGGCGGCAGCTGTACTTTCGTCATGATTGCCGATGGCACTGATGACCTGAGCTATTTCGTCTGCTTCCATCCCCATATTGTCCAGGAGGCGAAAAGCCAGGATGGCTCCGCTTTGCGCGTGGTCTATCCGATTTACTACATTTCCGATATCGTGCATGTAGCCGGCAATTTTTGCTAGTTCTGCAACTCTTTCCGGATACCCTAATGTTTTCAGAATTTTCTCTGCAGAATCGGCTGTTTTTACTACATGTGCAAAAGAGTGTTCTGTATATCCCATGGCTGCCAGGGCTTTATCGGCTTGGGTAATATAGCATTTTATATTTTCGTTTTTTCTAACCTCTTCATATGTAATTTTCATATTTCGTTTTTCTTTTTTAATTAAATATTGGGATTATAACATTCCTAATGCTTTAAACATTTCCCGGTAAACTTCAGCTTTTTCCGGCAGAGGTTTTGGATAGGCACGGGAAGAAGATGGCATCCGGTAAAGTCGTAATTCCCTTCCTTCAAAAGTAAATGTGGAGAATCCTCCGACCTTGGGTTCGTTGGTATCTATCAGTGATAATAAAGTTTCGGTAGCTTTCTGTCCGGTTGTTACTATGGCCTGACAATGCTTCAGTTGTTGTAATGCTGCCTTTAAATCAATGGTTTTTATGATTTCCAGGAATTTGTCGGAAGCATTATCCTTTTGCCGGAAGACTTCCATGGCGGAATCAGTTAATGCGATTCCTGTTTGTGTCAGAAACTCACGGATCCGGGATTCACAAAACTTTTTTTTGTCTGTTGTCAGGAAATATTCCTTGTTTTTGAAAAACACCAGACCCATAATTCTCCACATGTCATTCTGAAAATTGGGATAGTAAAAATCTATTACCCACCGGGCTTTGGGCGGAGGAAAACTACCCATCATCAATACCTTTGCCCCTTGTGGGAAGAAAGGAGAAAGCGGATGTATTTCTGTTTTGATTTCTTTTTTTTCCATACTACAAAAATAAGCAATTCGTTTGAAATTTTTTTATCGGACAGATTTTATTAGTTTTGCCAAATGCTAAATTTTTTAATCTGAAAACCGTTTAATATGACAACGACAGCAAGTAGAAAAGAAAAAATTAAGTTCAGTAAGGCCTTCTGGGTAGCAAATACCGTAGAATTATTTGAGCGCGCTGCCTATTACGGCGTATTTATTGTAATTACTCTTTATTTAAGTCGTATCCTTGGATTTAATGACATTCAGGCAGCGACCATTGCAGGTGTATTTTCTGCCCTGCTTTATTTATTGCCGACATTTGCCGGTGCTTTAGCAGATAAAATAGGGTTCCGGAACTCCATGTTATTGGCTTTTTCTTTACTTACTCTGGGCTATGGTGGATTGGCACTTTTTCCTACTTGGTTGGAATCGGCAGGATTAGTGGAATATAGTCATACAACCACTTTCAAAGGATTAACTGAGAGTGGGTTGCAATATGGTATTTTGCCTATTATGGCTCTGATTGTTATTGGTGGAGCTTTTATCAAGAGTGTTATTTCGGGTACTGTGGCTAAAGAAACGACTGAAGCGACGAGAGCTAAAGGCTTCGCTATTTTTTACGGCATGGTGAATATCGGAGCTTTTTCGGGAAAAACGATCGTAAAGCCTTTGCGTGAGGCTTTGGGGAATGAAGGTTTGATTACCTTGAATTATTTTTCGGCAACCATGACTTTTCTGGCTCTTATTGCCATCTGGTTTTTCTATAGGAGTGCCCAGCACAGTGGGGAAGGCAAAACTTTCCGCCAGATTTGGAGTGCTTTGTTGAAAGTATGTTCTAATGGGCGCCTGATTGCTTTGATTCTGATCATTACAGGTTTCTGGATGGTACAACATCAGCTTTATGCGACTATGCCCAAATATGTGCTTCGTTTGGCAGGTGAGGGGGCTTCGCCATCCTGGTATGCCAATGTGAATCCTTTGGTGGTGGTACTTACTGTGAGTTTTGTTACTCAGCTGATGAGGAATAAATCAGCTTTGACTTCCATGACTGCCGGGATGTTTATTATGCCTGTTTCGGCTCTTTGTATGGCTTACGGGAATATGCTCAATCCGGATACGACTATTCTGACTATGCATCCGGTGGCTTTTATGATGGTCGTAGGAATTGTATTTCAGGGATTGGCTGAAACCTTTATATCTCCCCGTTTTTTGGAATATTTTTCTTTACAGGCTCCTAAGGGAGAGGAAGGATTGTATCTCGGATTCAGCCATTTGCATTCCTTTATTTCTTCTATTGTTGGTTTTGGACTTTCGGGTTTTTTGCTCAACAAATATTGTCCGGATGAGAGTCTTTTTGCTACGCGTGCAGAATGGCTGGCTGCCAGTAGTAATGCTCACTATATCTGGTACTATTTTGCTGTGATAGCATTGGTTTCAGCTATAGCTCTGATTATTTACGGACAGATCGTGAAACGTTTGGATGCAAAGAAAGTATAAATAAAGACAGTTTTTTCCGGTTTTGCCGGAAAAAACTGTTCGTATAAATTTTATAAAAATGTTTGAGTATTTGGAATTTAATATTACTTTTGCAGCGTCAAAAATTGGCACGCGGGCGTGGTGGAATTGGTAGACACGCCAGACTTAGGATCTGGTGTCGCAAGACTTGGGGGTTCGAGTCCCTTCGCCCGTACTGAGCAGGGAAGCCGCCTTATCTGAGGTGGCTTTTTTCTGATTGAGTAAATAAATTAAGTAAATATATTAAAACCGTTGTGATTGTCACAACCGCTGAAACAAACAATTGGCATGAATATAACGAAAAACCAGATTGACAATCTTAATGCAACTATTAAGATTGAATTAGGGAAAGAGGATTACGCCGGACGCGTAGAGAAAGCACTGAAAGATTATCAGAGAAAGGTAGTTGTAAACGGTTTCCGTCAGGGAAAAACTCCCATGGGAATAGTAAAAAAGATGTATGGAAAAGCTTTGTTGGTGGATGAAATCAATAAAGTACTGGGAGAGTCTCTGAATAATTATATCCAGGAAAATGATCTGCACATTCTGGGTGAGCCGCTTCCGAATGAGACTGAACAGAAGGAGTTGAATCTGGAAGATGATAACTTTGAATTCCTGTATGACATTGCTTTGTCTCCGGAAGTAAATGCCAAGATGAGTAAACGCGAGAAGATTCCTTTTTATACTATCCGGGTGGACGATGAAATGATCGACAAACAGATCGAAGGAATGCGTAAAAACAACGGTAATATGGTTGTTGTAGACGAAATAGAGGGAACTGAATACCTGAAAGGGGAGCTGATCGAACTGGATGCAGAAGGAAATGTGAAAGAGGGTGGAATTCATAATGAAGATGCCTCTATGTCTGTCTATCATATGAAAGATGAAGATGCTGTAACTGCATTCAAGGGTAAGAAGGCCGGAGAAGAGGTAAAATTCAATGCAGTAAAAGCCTTCCCGAATAAAACTGATTTTGCTGCCATGTTAGGTGTAACAAAAGAGGATGCAGAACAGGCTGGAGAGAACTACTGCTTCATTATTAAAGAAATCAAGCGTTTTGTGGATGCTGAGGTTAATGAAGAATTCTTTACTAAATTGTATGGTGAAGGAGTTGTAAAGGATATGGATGATTTCCGTGCCCGTGTAAAAGCAGACATTCAGAATCAGCTGAAAGGACATTCAGAATATCGCTTTACGGTAGATGCGAAAGAGAAACTGGTAAAGAAGAATGAAGATGTGGTATTGCCGGAAGCTTTCCTGAAGAGATGGATAGTGGCTGTCAACGAAAAATTGACTGCTGAAGAAGTAGAAAAAGATTTTGAGGGTTACCGTGATGAATTTAAATGGCAATTGGTGAAATCGGCTATTGTCAGAGAATATAACATCAAAGTTGAGGCTGAAGACCTGAGAAAAGAAGGCCGGCAGATAGCAGCTGCCCAGTTACAACAGTATGGCTTATACGGTTTGACCGACGAGCAGCTGGATGGTTTTGCCAATAAATTACTGGAAGACGAAAAACAACGCCAGAATCTGTACGAGAGAGCGTTGGACAACCGGGTTTTCGAAGTGATCCGTGAGAATATGAAATTGGAAGAGCAAGAGATTTCAATGGCAGACTTTGAAAAATTATTCCAGAAATAAATTATTCAGTATATGAACAGAAAAGCCTTGCTCTGCAGGGCTTTTTTTGTGTAGGAGGTAAATATCAGTATGTATCAGACTCATATATTAAAGAATGGATTGAAGATTATCCATCAGCAAGTAGCCGGTAAAGCTGCCTGGTGTGGATTAATTATCGGGGTCGGTAGCCGGGATGAACAACCTGGGGAAGAAGGGATTGCCCATTTTATTGAACATGTGATTTTTAAGGGGACAGAGAGACGGAAGGCCTACCATATTCTGAGTCGTATTGAGGATGTCGGAGGAGAATTGAATGCTTATACAACCAAAGAAGATACCTGTATTTATGCGTCTTTCCTGCCCAAAGACTATGAACGTGTCCTGGAGTTGTTTTCGGATATTGTATTTCATTCTGTATTTCCTGAACGGGAAATAGAGAAAGAAAAAGAGGTGGTTATCGATGAAATCAATTCTTATAAAGATAGTCCCGGAGAACTGATTTTTGATGATTTTGAGGAACTGATTTACCAGGGGTATCCCATCGGGCGTAATATTCTGGGAAGTGAGAAAGCTGTTAAGGCATTGCGGAGGAAAGCCATACAGGAATTTGTCCAAAGGAATTACAAACCTGGCCGGATGGTTATCAGTTCGATTGGAGATCTTCCTTTTGAAAAACTGGTACGGTTGATTGAAAGGTATTTTGAGAATATACCGGGAGATGAGGTAACATTGATCCGTCAAAAACCGGAAATTTAT
>CAJMQA010000014.1 GCA_905215395.1 uncultured bacterium
CCTTCTTCGATTCACAAGTCAAAACAGAACGTACTTCCACACGTTCGATCGGAGATTTTTCGATAGCCTCAGCTACGCTTTCAGTAATCTCCTCTCCTGATCTCACCATCAACTCACCGGTGTGAGGATGATAAATATCATGTACAGATACACGTCCCAATATTCTTTCGTACAGAGAAGCCACAATTTCTTCATTGTTTTTGATGGCTGCAATGGTAACACCTCTCAATGTACCACAATCCTCTTCTGTAATGGTTATATCATTAGCTACATCTACCAGACGACGGGTCAGGTAACCGGCATCAGCCGTCTTCAGAGCAGTATCAGCCAAACCTTTACGGGCACCGTGAGTAGAGATAAAATACTCCAATACTGACAATCCTTCTTTGAAGTTTGCCAAAATCGGGTTCTCAATGATCTGTCCACCGGTAGCACCCGACTTCTGAGGTTTCGCCATCAATCCTCGCATACCTCCCAACTGACGGATCTGTTCACGGGATCCACGGGCACCGGAGTCGAGCATCATATAGATTGAGTTGAATCCCTGGTCATCTTCAGCCAACTGCTTCATCAGCGTATTGGTCAACTTCGCGTTCACATGCGTCCAGATATCGATGATCTGATTATAACGCTCGTTGTTCGTAATGAAACCCATGTTATAGTTAGTCATTACTTCTTCTACCTGATCGTAACCTTCCTTCAGCAATTCTTCTTTTTGGTCCGGCACAATTACGTCTGCCAGATTAAAGGACAGACCTCCTTCAAATGCCATACGATATCCCAGGTCTTTGATATCATCGAGGAACTTGGCAGTAACATCTACTCCGCAACGTTTGAATACATCGCCAATGATATCACGCAAAGCTTTCTTCGTGATTAAGGTATTGATATACGGGAAATTCTTCGGCGTAAACTGATTCAGCATCACCCTACCGACAGTAGTGTCGATCATGTGAACATAAGGTTTTCCCTCATTATCCACATCCTGAATTCTTACCTGAATCTGTGCATGCATATCCACAGCTTTCTCATTCAGGGCAATGATTACCTCTTCCGGAGAATAGAATTTCAATCCCTCTCCTTTAGCACCTTTACGCTGTTTCGTAATATAATACAATCCCAATACCATATCCTGTGAAGGCACAGTAATAGGCGCTCCATTAGCAGGATTCAGAATATTATGAGCGCAAAGCATCAATATCTGAGCTTCCAGTACTGCTTCATTTCCCAGCGGCAAATGCACAGCCATCTGGTCACCGTCAAAGTCGGCATTGAATCCGGTACAAGCCAGCGGATGCAAACGGATCGCCTTACCTTCTATCAGCTTCGGCTGGAATGCCTGGATACCCAGACGGTGCAAGGTCGGAGCACGGTTCAACAAAACAGGATGCCCCTTCAATACATTTTCAAGAATATCCCAAACCACCGGATCACGACGGTCTACAATTTTTTTGGCACTCTTAACCGTTTTAACGATACCCCGTTCAATCAATTTACGAATGATAAATGGCATGTACAACTCTGCAGCCATATCTTTCGGCAGCCCACATTCGTGCATCTTCAAGTCAGGACCTACCACAATAACTGAACGGGCTGAATAGTCAACACGTTTACCCAACAAGTTCTGACGGAAACGACCTTGTTTTCCTTTCAAACTATCAGACAAAGACTTCAGCGGACGGTTATTTTCAATCTTAACGGCATTGGATTTACGGGAATTGTCAAACAACGAATCCACAGCTTCCTGCAACATACGTTTTTCATTCCGTAAGATCACATCCGGAGCCTTAATCTCAATCAACCGTTTCAGACGGTTATTTCTGATAATTACCCGACGGTACAGATCGTTCAGGTCGGAAGTCGCAAAACGACCGCCATCCAAAGGTACCAACGGACGTAATTCCGGAGGAATTACCGCCAATACTTTCACAATCATCCATTCAGGCTTATTTACCTCTTTACTTTCACGGAAAGCTTCTACAACCTGAAGCCGTTTCAGGGCCTCGTTTTTACGTTGCTGAGAAGTTTCGGTATTTGCTTTATGACGCAGGTCATAAGACAGATCGTCCAGATTCAGACGTTCCAGCAGCATTTGAATAGCTTCTGCTCCCATCTTGGCGATGAATTTGTTAGGGTCATCATCATCCAGATGCTGATTATCAGCAGGTAACGCATCAACTATATCCAAATATTCTTCCTCTGTCAGCATATCCAGTTCTGCTATCCCCTTCTCAGACATCAGCCCTGGCTGCACAACGATATATCTTTCGTAATAGATTACTGCATCCAGTTTCTTGGAAGGTAAACCTAACAGATAACCGATTTTATTAGGCAGAGACTTAAAATACCAGATATGTGCCACCGGAACAACCAGTTGGATGTGTCCCATACGTTCACGCCGCACTTTCTTTTCAGTAACTTCGACACCGCAACGGTCGCAAACAATGCCTTTGTAACGGATGCGTTTGTATTTACCGCAATGGCACTCATAATCCTTTACCGGACCGAAAATTCTTTCACAAAAAAGACCATCCCGTTCTGGCTTATAAGTACGATAGTTGATAGTTTCAGGTTTGAGCACCTGTCCGCTGGAATGTTCCAGAATCTCTTCCGGAGATGCCAAACCGATTGCAATTTTTGTAAAGCTCTTGGGCTTGTTGGTATTATTATCTTTTCTAAAAGCCATAGTTTACCTTTTACTTTTTACCTTATATCAAGTTTACGCTTAATCCGAGTCCTCTCAACTCATGCAACAATACGTTGAATGATTCCGGCAGACCCGGGGTAGGCATAGGCTCTCCTTTTACGATATGTTCGTAAGTTTTGGTACGTCCCATTACATCGTCCGACTTCACAGTCAGGATTTCCTGCAGGATATGAGCAGCTCCGAAAGCTTCCAGAGCCCAAACCTCCATCTCACCGAAACGCTGTCCACCAAACTGTGCTTTACCACCCAAAGGTTGCTGCGTAATCAATGAGTAGGGTCCGATAGAACGGGCGTGCATTTTGTCGTCCACCATGTGCCCCAGTTTCAGGAAGTAGGTTACCCCTACTGTTGCCGGCTGGTCAAAACGCTCCCCGGTACCTCCGTCATACAAATAAGTCGTACCATAACGCGGCACACCTGCCTTATCTGTAAATTCATTGACATCCTCCAGACTGGCACCATCAAAAATCGGAGTTGCAAACTTCAACCCAAGCTCTTTTCCTGCCCAACCCAATACAGCTTCGAATATCTGCCCCAGGTTCATACGGGAAGGCACACCCAAGGGGTTCAGACAGATGTCCACCGGAGTTCCGTCAGCCAGGAATGGCATATCCTCTACCCTGACCACACGCGATACGATACCTTTATTACCATGGCGTCCTGCCATCTTATCACCAATCTGGAGTTTACGTTTCTTAGCCACATAAACTTTTGCCATCTTGATAATACCGGAAGGCAGCTCATCACCTACTGTAGCATTATATTTTTTACGCTTCATCTGACCTTCGATCTCCTTGTATTTGATCACAAAATTGTGAAGCAGATCACGGATCATATCGTTTTTCTGTTTATCTGTCGTCCACTTGTTCGGATTAATTTCGAGATAATTCAGATTCTGCAGTGTCTTCAAGGTAAATTTCACACCTTTCGGAATCACATCCTCATTCAGATAGTTTTTCACTCCCTGGGAGGTTTTTCCGTTGGTCAGTTCGAACAGTTTGTCTATCAGCAGGTCAGTCAAATCCCCCACTTTCCGTTCAAATTGTTCATCAATTTCTGCCAGAATGGTTTTACCGGCAGCCTTAGACTTCCGGTCGCCAATCATACGCTGGAACAACTTCTTATCAATGATCACACCGCTCAGGGAAGGCGAAGCTTTCAGAGAAGCATCTTTCACATCACCGGCTTTATCCCCAAAGATAGCACGAAGCAGTTTTTCTTCCGGACTCGGGTCGGATTCACCCTTCGGTGTAATCTTACCGATCAGAATATCCCCTGGTTTAACACGGGCTCCGATACGGATAATTCCGTTCTCATCCAGATCCTTTGTAGCGTCTTCACTTACGTTCGGAATATCAGCAGTTAACTCTTCCAGTCCGCGTTTGGTTTCACGCACTTCCAGTGAATATTCATCCACATGGACAGAAGTGAACACATCATTCCGGACAATATTTTCAGATATTACAATAGCATCCTCATAGTTATAACCTTTCCAGGGCATATAAGCCACTTTCAGGTTACGTCCCAACGCCAGTTCACCAGCTTCAGAAGAATATCCTTCAGTCAGAATCTGACCGTCCTCTACCCGGTCTCCTTTACGTACAATAGGACGTAAAGTCATCGTAGTACTCTGATTGGTACGTTTATATTTAGGCAATAAATACTCTTTGGTATCTCCGTCGAAACTGACAAAACGTTCTTCTTCAGTTTGATCGTATTTAATGACAATGCGCCGTCCATCCACAAAATCAACCACACCAGGACCTTCTGCCACAATCTGAGTACGGGAATCCCGGATCAGTGCGCCTTCCAGACCAGTCCCCACAATCGGAGCCTGCGGTTTGATAATAGGCACAGCCTGACGCATCATGTTTGAACCCATCAAAGCACGGTTGGCATCATCATGCTCCAGGAAAGGAATCAATGAAGCTGCAATCGAAGCAATCTGGTTCGGAGCCACGTCAATCAAGTCGATGTTTTCCACTTCTTCTACAGGGAAGTCACCATCCTTACGTGATTTAGCCCTTTTGTTCACAAAATGACCATCTTCAGCCACCTTAGCATTAGCCTGTGCAATCACCAACCCTTCTTCTTCCTCAGCTGACAGGTACCTTACACCTTCTGCGGAAAGATCAACCACAGCGTTTTCCACCTTCCGGTATGGAGTCTCGATAAATCCGAGGTCATTGATCTTGGCATACACACAAAGTGAAGAGATCAAACCGATATTCGGCCCTTCCGGAGTCTCAATCGGACACAAACGGCCATAATGGGTATAGTGAACGTCACGCACCTCAAATCCGGCACGGTCTCTTGACAAACCGCCAGGTCCTAAGGCAGACATACGGCGTTTATGAGTAATTTCAGCCAACGGGTTGGTCTGATCCATAAACTGTGACAGAGCGTTCGTTCCAAAGAAAGAGTTAATCACAGAAGACAGTATCTTTGAATTGATCAGGTCTACCGGAGTAAACACCTCATTGTCACGAACATTCATCCGTTCACGAATGGTTCTTGCCATACGTGCAAGCCCAACCCCGAATTGATTATACAACTGTTCACCTACTGTACGTACACGACGGTTGCTCAAGTGGTCGATATCATCCACATCTGTACGCGCATTCAGCAATTTGATCAGATATTTGATGATCTCGATCATATCTTCTTTCGTCAGCACCCTGACAGAAGGGTCAGTAGACAATCCAAGCTTTTTATTTAACTTGTAACGTCCTACATCTCCCAGGTCATAACGCTTATCCGAGAAGAACAATTTATCAATAACATCACGGGCAGTCGCTTCGTCAGGCGGTTCTGAACTACGCAGCTGTCTGTAGATGTGCATCACTGCTTCTTTCTCTGAGTTACAGGGGTCTTTCTGCAGTGTGTTATAAATAATGGCATAATCTGCCAGATTTTGTTTCTCTTTATGCAGCAAAATCGTCTTTGCACCTGAATCGACGATTGCATCAATATGTTCATTTTCCAGAACAGTCTCACGATCCACAATGATTTCGTTACGTTCGATGGAGACCACCTCTCCGGTGTCTTCATCCACGAAATCTTCCACCCAGGTCTTCAAAACACGCGCAGCCAAACGACGGCCAACGACTTTTTTCAATCCCGATTTGGAAACATTTATTTCATCTGCCAGGTCGAATATCTGCAGGATATCCTTATCCGTTTCAAAACCAATAGCACGCAACAGGGTTGTCACCGGCAATTTCTTTTTCCGGTCGATATATGCGTACATCACATTGTTGATGTCTGTTGCAAACTCAATCCATGAGCCTTTGAACGGAATAATTCTGGCAGAATAAAGCTTGGTACCATTAGCATGGACACTCTGCCCGAAAAATACACCCGGGGACCTGTGCAACTGTGATACGATAACACGTTCAGCTCCATTTATCACAAAGGTGCCTTTAGGTGTCATATACGGAACATTCCCCAGATATACGTCTTCTATCACCGTATCAAAATCTTCATGTTCCGGATCGGTACAGTACAACTTCAGTTTTGCCTTCAGAGGCGCACCGTAAGTCAATCCCTGTTCCAGACATTCGTCAATGGTATAACGGGGCGGATCGATGAAGTAGTCCAAAAATTCCAGAACAAAATTGTTCCGGGTGTCGGTGATCGGGAAGTTCTCCTTGAAAACAGTATACAGGCCTTCGTTTTTTCTGTTTTCAGGCGTCGTACCCAATTGAAAAAAGTCCTTGAAAGACTTTAATTGCACTTCAAGAAAATCAGGATATTGCAACTGATTTTTCGTGGAGGCAAAGCTTATTCTTTTGTTTGAATTATTTGAAGACATCTATTAATTTTTTGGAACCTAAACAATAATAACAACAAAATGGTTTAGAGTCAAAAATGACTCTAAACCTCAAAACCCACAAGGGTCTATGACTTATTTAAGTTCAACTTCAGCTCCTGCTTCTTCCAGTTGAGCTTTCAGAGAGTTAGCTTCTTCTTTAGAAACTTTTTCTTTCAAAGGAGCCGGAGCTTTGTCAACTAATTCTTTAGCTTCTTTCAGTCCCAGACCAGTCAGTTCTTTTACCAATTTAACAACTGCCAGTTTAGACTGACCACCTGATTTCAGGATTACATCGAACTCACTCTGTTCAGCAGCAGCAGCACCTTCGCCACCAGCAGCAGGAGCAGCTACAGCTACAGCAGCAGCTGCAGGTTCAATTCCGTACTCTTCTTTCAAGATATCAGCTAATTCTTTTACGTCCTTTACAGTCAGGTTTACTAATTCTTCTGCAAGTTTTTTCAAATCTGCCATTTCGATAAGTATTTAAAATGTTTTTTTTCTAAAAATAATAATAGTATAATTTATGCTCTATCTTCGAGAGTTTTAAGCACTCCTCCGATAGTATTCTTCCCTGATTCCAGGGCAGAAATAAGCTTCTGCATCGGTGACTGTAACAACAGTACGATATCTCCCAGCAATTCTTCTTTCGATTTGATGCTAACGAGAGCGTCCAGTTGATTTTCACCCACATAGGCACATTCTTCCACATAAGCAGCCTTCAAAACAGGTTTGTCATGGTTCTTACGAAACTCTTTAATCAGTTTCGCCGGAACGTTCCCTGTTTCTGCCAGCATGATTGCGCTGGAACCAGTCAGAGAACCATACAGTTCTTCATAATCAGCTTCCAAGCCATCCAATGCTACTCTCAGCAAAGTATTTTTCACCTGAATCAGTTTAATACCTGCTTTGAAACAAGCCTCGCGCAATTCCTGTGTAGCAGCAGCATCCAATTCAGAAATATCACTGATATAAAGATGCTTGTATGCTTTAATCTGCTCGGTTAAATTGTCTATGATTACTTGTTTTTCTTCCCTTTTCATTCTACAAATGATCCTTTAAAGGTTAATAATTAATCAAGTAATGACCTAAGGTCTAATTTAATACCGGGACTCATTGTACTTGACAGGAATACACTCTTCACATATGTTCCTTTTGCGGAAGACGGTTTCAGTTTCTGAATAGTGGCCATGAATTCACGGGCATTATCTTTGATCTTTTCCGGATCAAAATTCACTTTACCGATAGAAGTGTGTACAATACCAAATTTGTCAACTTTAAAATCAATTTTTCCCTGCTTAACCTCATTCACAGCCTTACCGATTTCCACGGTAACAGTACCGCTTTTGGGGTTTGGCATCAATCCACGCGGACCTAAGATTCGTCCCAATGCACCAATTTTACCCATGATAGCTGGCATAGTAATGATGATATCGATATCAGTCCAACCTGATTTCAATTTCTCAATATACTCCTCCAATCCAACATAGTCGGCTCCGGCAGCTTTGGCCTCTTCCACCTTGTCAGGTGTACAAAGTACCAGTACACGTACTTCTTTACCGGTTCCGTGGGGCAGAGTAACAACACCGCGTACCATCTGATTAGCTTTACGCGGGTCAACACCCAGACGAACGTCCATGTCAACTGACGCATCAAACTTGGTAAAAGTAATCTCCTTCACCAGCTGAGCAGCTTCTTCAATGGTATATAATCTACCATTTTCGATCTTTTCTAAAGCTAACTTCTTATTTTTTGTCAGTTTACTCATTACGTTTGAAGTATTACGAATTCATTAAAAAGGTTTTTCACCATCAACGGTGATACCCATACTTCTGGCAGTTCCAGCTACCATGCTCATTGCTTTTTCGATCTCAAAAGCATTCAAATCGCTCATTTTCCCTTCAGCAATTTCCCTGACTTTGTCCCAAGACAAAGAAGCCACTTTTTTGCGGTTGGGCTGATCTGAGCCGGATTTGATTTTTGCTGCTTCCAAAAGCTGAATAGCAACAGGGGGCTGTTTGGTAATGAAATCAAAAGATTTATCACCGTAAACCTGAATAATTACCGGAATGATCTTACCTGCCTGGTCCTGAGTTCTTGCATTGAATTGTTTGCAGAAGTCCATGATATTGACCCCTTTAGAACCTAAAGCAGGACCTACTGGAGGAGAAGGATTCGCGGCACCAGCTTTAATCTGTAGCTTGATAAGAGCTTCAACTTCTTTTGCCATGATTTGTTTTAATCAAAATTTAATTATTCTTTTTCTACCTGCATGAAACTCAATTCAAGTGGTGTTTTCCGACCGAAGATCTTGACAATTACTTTCAAGCGCTTCTTGTCATTATTCACCTCCTCTATCACACCGGTAAAACCGTTGAACGGTCCGTCTGTAACTTTTACGGATTCGCCAACAACATAAGGTATGTTTATTTCTTCTGGCTGTTCAGCAAGCTCGTCTACCGTACCCAGGATCCGATTGATCTCCGATTGACGCATCGGAACCGGATCTCCGCCTTTGGTTTCCCCCAGGAAGCCTATCACGTTCGTGATGTCACGAAGCATGTGGGGGATTTCACCAACGAGAGCCGCCTCTATCATTACATAACCCGGAAAGAAGTTCCGCTCTTTGCTGATCTTTTTTCCATTACGTACCTGATAAATTTTCTCCGTAGGTATTAAAACCTGTGAAACATAATCCTGCAGCCCCAAACTGGCAACTTCATTTTCAATGTACTCCTTCACCTTTTTCTCTTTTCCACCGATCACCCGAAGTACATACCATCTTTTTTTAATTTCTGCCATGTCAGTTCTGAGGATTAATTAAAACATACTATATATGAAATTCATGATATGTCTGAACGAAAAGTCCATCACAAAGATTCCCAGAGCGATAATGACGGAAGCAATCATAACTATGGTAGCACTGCTTTGGAGTTCAGACCATGAAGGCCAGGAGACTTTATTCACCAGCTCGTTATATACGTCTGCAAAATAAGCTTTTATTTTCATTGTATAATTAGATTTGTCTGCACGGATGGAGAGGCTCGAACTCCCGACACTCGGTTTTGGAGACCGATGCTCTACCGACTGAGCTACATCCGTAAATCAAGGTTGGTCCGACGACCAACCTTGTGAATGATATTAAATATTATTCAATAATCTCAGTAATCTGACCAGCACCTACGGTACGTCCGCCTTCACGGATAGCGAAACGAAGACCAAGTGAACAAGCAACCGGAGTCAACAACTCAACAGTGATAGTTACGTTATCTCCCGGCATTACCATTTCAGTTCCTTCCGGCAGAGTGATTTCACCGGTAACGTCCATCGTACGCAGATAGAACTGAGGTCTGTACTTGTTGTGGAACGGAGTATGACGACCACCTTCTTCTTTCTTCAGGATATAAACCTCAGCTTTGAACTTACTGTGCGGTTTAACTGAACCCGGTTTTGCCAATACCATACCACGTTTGATTTCGTTTTTGTCGATACCACGCAGCAACAGACCAACGTTATCACCAGCTTCACCCTGATCCAATAATTTACGGAACATTTCAACTCCGGTACATACAGTTTTTTTACCGTCAGCACCCAAACCGATAATTTCCATTTCGTCACCTACATGGATCACACCAGTTTCGATACGACCAGTAGCAACAGTTCCACGACCTGTGATTGAGAACACGTCCTCAACCGGCATCAGGAAGGGTTTTTCATTGTCACGCGGAGGAAGTGGAATCCAGTTGTCAACAGCATCCATCAACTCCATTACTTTTTCTTCCCATTTTGCTTCACCATTCAATGCACCCAAAGCAGATCCCAGAATGATCGGAGTATTGTCACCATCATATTGATAGAAAGACAACAGTTCACGAACTTCCATTTCAACCAACTCCAGCATTTCAGGATCATCAACCATATCCACTTTATTCAGGAATACAACGATCTTCGGAACGTTTACCTGACGAGCCAACAGAATGTGTTCACGGGTCTGAGGCATCGGACCGTCAGTAGCGGCACAAACCAGGATAGCACCATCCATCTGAGCAGCACCAGTAATCATGTTCTTTACATAGTCGGCGTGACCCGGACAGTCAACGTGAGCATAGTGACGATTAGCTGTCTGATATTCTACGTGTGAAGTATTGATAGTGATACCTCTTTCTTTTTCTTCCGGAGCGTTATCGATAGAATCGAACGAACGCAATTCAGAAAGACCTTTTTTTGCCAACACAGTAGTGATAGCAGCTGTCAAAGTGGTTTTACCGTGGTCTACGTGACCGATAGTACCGATATTTACGTGTGGTTTTGACCTGTCAAACTTTTCTTTAGCCATGACTTACAAACTTTTTTTATTATTAAACAATTTATCTCAAAATAACTCTATAATCTTAACTAGCGAGGCGTCAATTACTTATTCACAATAAGCCACATCAAGCCCTTTATTGAGCGTGCAAATATAACCAAATAATTTTGTAACGCAAAATTATTTTGTAAAAAGTTGAATCTACAGCCTTTAGCCTTTTAGCTCTCTCTCTCTTTTTCCTTAATCTTTACCAACTGACGTTTCAATACGTCATACAGCTCATCGACAGCTTCCTCAAACTTTTTTGCGTTCTTCTTGGCGAAAACATCCTGTCCCTTCACAGATATATTCACTTCAACGACCTTGTTTTCCAGATGATCATCCTTCTCCAGTTTCAAAGCAACCTCAGCTCCAATGATGCCGTCATGATATTTTTCCAATTTCGAAACCTTCTTCTGGATAAAATCTTCCAATTGAGAACTTGCGGAAAAACCGACTGAATTAATTTTAATATTCATAGTACTTCCTCCTTAAATTTTAAGCCCTGGGATGAGCTTTGTTATAAACCCGTTTCAAACTTTCAAAAGAATTGTGAGTATAGACCTGAGTAGCTGCCAGACCGGAATGCCCCAGCAGTTTCCGGATCGCTTCAATACAAGCACCGTTATTCAGCAAAGCTGTTGCAAAAGAGTGGCGCAATACATGAGGACTCCGCTTTGTTCTAGAGGTAACCTCTCCTAAATACCTGACCACCAGCCGATAGACAAATTTATCATAAATGGGATCACCTTTATCTGTGATAAAAAAAATACAATGTTCTTTTCCATACATATTTCTTTCCCTCAGTTCCAGATATATCTCCACCTCCTTTATCAATTCTGCCAACATCGGCACCAATCTCTGCTTATCCCCCTTACCATTCACCCGAATCATTCCGTTCCCCAAATCAATATCATCCACCGTCAATCCCACCAATTCAGAACGCCTCATTCCTGTATAATAAGCCATCATCAGAACCATACGGTCCCTGATTTCCCGGAAATCACTTTCCTCCTGGTGTGCATTCAGCAATTCATCCATCTTATAATCCGGAACGAATTCAGGCAATTTTTTGCTGATTTTCGGAATTACAACAATTTCCGTCGGATCCGTTTCCATTTTCCCTTCTCTCATCAGATAACGGAAAAATGTACGCAAGGAGCTCAATTTCCGGCGCACCGATTTTGCTGTCATGGGTTTCAGCTTCCGCTTTTCCCTTTTTCCGGTAAGCTCTAAGCCACCGGACATCAAAGCCACTTCAAAGCGTCTTACCATCTTTGAGGTAACTTCCGTATACCGGCTGATCAACTCATACTTTTCACAGAACTCGAAAAACTGATTCAAGTCTTCCTCGTAAGCTTGTACCGTCAACAGCGAATAACGCTTCACATTCTTCAAATAGCTCAGGAAAGAATCAATTTCCATACTCATCATTCTAAAGACGAAACCAAATTAACATTTTCTTCCCGAAAAAACAAGTCCGGAAAGAAATATTAACCCGGCAAATACCAGACATTAATCTTCAGCCTGCTGCAGACTCTGTTTATAAGCCGCTTTAATCCGCTGAGCCCGGTTTCTTACGGAAGGTTTTGTAAAAGCCTGACGATCTCTCAACTCTTTTACAACTCCGGTTTTCTCAAATTTTCTTTTAAACTTTTTTAAGGCTCTCTCAATATTTTCGCCTTCTTTTAAAGGAACAATAATCATGATTTCTAATTTTTAAATGTTAGTTTATAAATACGCATTAATACCGGTCAACAGTCAAAACTGTTCTCCGAAACTTCTATCATTTTTTACTCTTCATTTTCACTTTAAAACAAGCCCCGCTTGTTTGGCCTAACATCCTCCTTTCGAAATCAGATTGATTTTTAATGCGTTAAACTTTTCCAAAATGGACGGCAAAGATAAAACAAAAAAGAAAAAGTAAAAAGCAAATGGAAAAAAATCCTGCAAATAACTTACAAAGCTTTCCACAACGCCTGAAAATCTTTATAGCACCCATAGCAAACCAGTTCGTCATTAGCACGGAGTACATAATTTACGGGAATTTCTGAAATGGCCTGTTCTTTCTGCGTGGTCATTCCCAGCCGGTTTTTAGATTCAATGGTTTGTTTTAAAGCGATGACCTGCAATTGGAAATCCTCTGCCAAATTCATTTCATACAAAGGATATCCCACACATTTTTCCGGAATCTTAAATTTAATAACATAATGTTCCTCATCGATCCGGAAGGTTTCAGCATGGACCCCCAGACTCAGAAACTGTACAAAATCACGGGCCGCATCATATTCAGGAGTCAACACCTTATCAATAGAGAAAGCTTCCAGAATAGCCTGATGTACATCATCTATAGCCCGGGCATAAATGTGTTTCACCTGCTTTTGTTTCAGCAAGGCTACCACCCGGACAGAAGCTCCGAAATTTTCACCAATAGCAACGATTACCACATCTACATCTTTCAAAGGCAATGCTTCCAGTGCAACTGTATCTGTCGCATCCAATATAAAAGAAGCGGCAATTTTATCTTTCAGACTATCTGCCCGGGTCTCATTCTGATCTACTCCGATCACTTCATGTCCCATTGCAGACAACTCTTCCGCCAGCACTTCCCCATAATTTCCCAGTCCAATGATTACATACTTCATAGGCTTTTAGTTTATTATTATATTATCATCCGGGTATTTATACTTCGTAATTTTCTGGGCCGGAATAATTCCCAAAAACAATGTAATAACTCCCACACGTCCAATAAACATAAGGATCACCACAAGTAGTTTACCGGCATCTCCCAAAGCCGGCGTCAAATTCAGGCTTGATCCCACCGTACTCAGCGCAGAGATACACTCAAATGTCAAAGCCAGTAGGGATGCTTGCGGCTCCAGTATGCTCAATATAAATATTCCCACAAAAAGAATACTCAGGTACATCACCAGCGTGGCATTAGAACGCCGGATAGAGTCTGTGGATAACTGCCGGTTAAAAATTTCCACCCGCTTCTTTCCCCTGAGAACAGCCAGCAGATTCAGAACGATTACTGCAAAAGCATTAACCTTAATTCCTCCGGCCGTTGACTGCGCTGCCCCTCCGACAATCATCAGGACCAGCATCAACAACAAACTCTGAACAGAAAAAGCAGACAGACTGATACTGGTAAAACCTGCAGTACGCGGACAGGTCGCATTGAAAAAAGACTGTACCAGCTTATCACCCACCGTCAGGCCAGCAAAAGCATGATTCCACTCGAACAAAGCAATCAGTGCCGTTCCCCCAACCAATAACATCCCCGTCACCAGTAATACAATCCGGGTGTTCAAATTATACAGGTGCCTGATGCGGTTCCCATCCTGTTTCCCTGTACGCAAAAAGTAGAAAAAACGTCTGATATGATAAGCGGCAATGGTTTTAAAATTCACCAGAATCGGGAAACCAATCCCCCCGAATATAATCAACACAGAGATGGTCAGATAAAACAAATTATGTCCTTGCATTACCAAAGGATTTCCCAGATTATCCGGTAATGTAGAGAAACCGGCATTGCAAAAAGCAGAGACAGCATGAAATGCTGCAAACATAAACTCTTCATTCACTGTCATCCCCATAGTTCCATGAATACTCAGGAAAAGGACCAACATCCCTCCGGCCTCTATCAACAAGGTAAAAGATAAAATATATATCAAAGCAGAAAGCAAAGAGGATAAAGAATCAGAGCTCATTATATCCTTTACTACCAATTGATTATAAAATGAGGTATTCCCCATAAAGAACATCGCAAAGAAACAGGTAAGTGTCATCACCCCAAGTCCTCCGATCTGTATCAGGATAATAATCACAAACTGTCCCAACGGAGTAAACACAGCAGAGACATCCACAGGCACCAGCCCGGTAACACAAACCGCACTGGTAGAGACAAACAAAGAGTCCACCCAGGAAATACCCGCTACAGTACAACGGGGCAACATCAACAATCCCATACCAATCATGATAAAGATAAAGAAACTACCTCCCAAAATCAGAGATGGATTGGTACGCCGCCCCAATAAACGGACAATACCACTGGACAGCTCCAGCAGTGCATATACCAATAGCAGTATCAAATAAAATCCCCGGTTATGCAAAAACAACCAGAAATACCTCAAAAAGCCGGATTCGGGCTCATGAAAGATGACCGGAATCAAGGTCATGTAGAGCAGAATATTCAATATCCAGGTTAATGTCCGGTATTTTTTACAGGATTCCTTATAAGCCAGAGCCAGATGAGCCGTCACATGAATCAGGAAAACACCCCATACCATCCGGTATAACCGGTCAAGCGACATTCCCATCTCCCCCGATATCACAAAACCATGTTCATACACTAATCCGGCAATCAAAACAAGAGCTGCCAGTACAGTCACACTATCTATCCACCTTAGGACCATGCGGATATAGGGCTGAATTCTCTTATTCTGATACAACAAAGCCTTATGGTATAATTTCAAAGCCATTCTTCTGGAACTTCCTATCGCGTAATAAAAGCATTATTTTACGGGCTAAATAAAATACCTTATCAGGGATTCAGCAGATCTTTACAAAAATAATCCAGAATACTACGGATCATGGTAATGTAATTCTGAGCCTTGACATTTTCAGGATTAAGACGCAGAACAGCATTAAATTTATTCATAGCCTCAGTCTTTTTCCCCTCAGCAAACAAAAGCTCTCCCAGCTGTAACAGTAAAGCCTCATCGGTTTCGGTGTTCAGATATTCCTCCAGGCAGGCAATTGCTTCTGCCCGCTGCCCGTTTTTTAATAACTCTTCTATTTGATCTTTCATATTCATTTCACTTGTACAACTACTTCATTTTTATTTCCTGCTTTATCTTCAACCATCACCCTGACTCCATTTTCCCCCGGCCGGAATACCGGCTCAGACATGCTGCATTGTATGAGATTTATCCGGGGATCGTAAGAAAACAAACACCACCGGCCATTCACTTCACCACGAAAAGCGGCTATCCCCGACAATTCATCTTTAATTTTAAACCGCAGGGTTCGGTCGGGAAATTTTCCGAGATAAAGAATGGACGGAGGCAACGAATCCCGGACAACCGTATAGCGATTCAGATAAGCAATATCAGCAGATAAACCATCATCACTCCAGCGTGTTGGCAGCGGGAATTTCTGTCCGTCAGAACTCACCTCACAAATTAAAGCATTTTTTTCGTATTTTCCCTCCAGAAACAAGCGTCCTTTTCGCAATAAAGGAATATCTTTCTCCGACAATACGAAAACATCCCTCCCGCTTACAGTATCTCTTTCCATCCTCATCACTTTTTTCACAGAGGTCAGCAAAGCAGCAGAATCCAATTCCAGACGTCCTCCGGCAAATGCTAAACAGTAAGCCCGGTCATATCTCAGTAAATCAGACTCAGCTTCAGAAGCACTTACGGGAGAACCTCCTTTAAGACTAAAATTCAAACGGGAAATATTACCATTGATATCCTGCATACAGACATTTACAATCACAGTACTATCCTCAACCACCTCAATCCATCCTCCCCGGAGATTCTTTACACCCGGAATCTCATTCTGGAAATGCCCGAAACAGCGATAAACCGTTTCTCCTTTTTTATAGCGTTCAAAATCCTTGATCTCATTGATATAACAAGGCGCTTCAAAAGTGCAGGTATCAACAGACATCCGGAATAAAGTATCCCTATCTGTATTAAGCTGCATTTTATATATTCCCAACTTATTCCAGGAATCATTCATATGATCTATGGCATAGACAGCAACTCCGATTTTTCCGGCAGGCACCCTGTATACACCTCCGCTATACCGTCCGTTCCCTAAAGCCTTGACTCTCCCCTGCCTGAACAAATCTACACATCCGCTCTCTGTGCGGCGATACAGATAAAACGCTTTCACCACCGGAGGTTTCTGATCAGCAATATTATAATACAATAACGGATTAAGGGTACATTCTGTCCGTGTATCCCGTATCTCAAAATGTAAATGAGGTCCTCCGGAAGAGCCTGAATTTCCACTAAAGGCAATGGTATCCCCTTGCTTAAAATGCAAATCTTGAGAGGTTACATCCACATCTAGTTCAAAACTTTCGTTCTGATATTGCAACTCTCTGACAACAGAGGAGATCCGGGGAATAAAACGCTGCAAATGCCCGTATACAGTTGTTGTCCCATCCTTATGCTTCACATACAAAGCCTGGCCATAGCCCACCGGTGACACCCGGATCCGCGCCAGAATTCCTTCCTTTACACAAACAACAGGGAGACCTTCCGCACCTCCTGTCCGGATATCAATCCCCGAATGAAAATGAGTTGCCCTCAATTCCCCAAAGTTTCCACTCAACAATATAGTACGGTGAACAGGAGGAATCATATCCTGGGCATTTCCATTTAATGAAATCAATACCAAACAATTAACAAAAATGTAATAAATTCCCTTTATATCAACTCCTGTTTTCATATGAAAAAAAACAATAAATTCCTTTGCAAATATATCAACACTCTTGATAATTTAAAGAATAAATTTTATCTTTGTCATGAAAAGATTGAGTTATGGCAGCAAAACACGATGCAGTTATAAACGAGCTGAATTTTAAAGTAGATAAATTAATAAAACTATATATATCCTCTCTGGAACAAAATAAAAGTCTGGAAAGCAAAATTGAAGCCTTGCAATCCGAACTTGAAAAAGTGAAAGGAGAGAAGCAGGAATTAAATGAAAAAATAAAAACAACCAGAGTGGCTAATGCAATTTCGGGGGGAGATGGAAGTTATGAAGCAAAATTGCGTATAAACCAGTTGGTGCGGGAGATTGACAAATGTATTGCTCTTTTGAATAATTAATTATGTCTGAAAAACGTAACATTAACCTGACGATAGCCGATATACCTTTAAACCTCAACATCTCAGCAAAAGATGAGGAGGTCATCCGAAAGGCCGCTAAAGAGATTAATGAGCGCGTTTTAACATATAAATCCGGTAATACGGAACCGGAACCTTTTTATTTTTTAGCTTATGTTTCCCTGTTGCATACGATAAAAATGTTACAGCAAGAGCAAAAGTTTAATGAAATAGAACAAATCAATTTGAAACTTGATGAATTCATCAAAGAGTAAGTTTTAGAGAGTTCTTTGAACATAGATATTCCCGCATTATTTCGACTTTAAGCGAAAAACTCAACACTCAAACAATTAGAGCATACGCTTATATTTGCACAAGACAGGCCTCAACTCTTCGGAGTTCCTTCGAGACGGTGGAAGTCTGAATCAAATGGCAGCTCTACCCGTGTCATACAGGGGTTTTATTAAAAAGAAATAGTGCGGGATTTTTTTGTACCTGAATAAAAAACAATTGAACAGAATACTATATATTATAAATTTTAATTAATTACAGGAATATGACAACAATAATAATTGCAGCGGTAGTGGCTTTGCTTGTTGGTATTTTGATTGGCTGGATCATCATGAGACTGGCCATGAAGTACCGCGCCCAGAATATCATTAAGGAAGCTGAAGCCGAAGCTGAAGTGATAAAAAAAGACAAGATTCTGCAGGCCAAAGAAAAATTCCTGCAAATCAAGGCTGAGCATGAAAAGCAAGCGGCAGCCCGGAACAATAAACTATTAATGGCTGAAAACAAACTGAAACAGCAAGAGACAGAAATTTCCAGAAAAATGGAAGAAGTCCAACGGAAAGGTAAAGATTTGCAAAATCAGCAAAACAATATAGACATACAGAAAGAACTGATCGAAAAGAAAGTAGCAGAACTGGATAAATTAAAGAAGCAGCAAATAGAACAACTGGAAGCCATTTCCGGAATGTCGGGAGAGCAAGCTAAGGAAAAACTGATTAATTCTTTAAAAGAAGAGGCTGAAACAGAAGCGATCTCTTATGTCAATGAGATTATGGAAGAGGCTAAGATGACAGCCAATATGGAAGCCAAAAAATTAGTAATCAAAACGATACAACGGGTAGCAACAGAGACAGCCACCGAAAATGCTGTATCTATTTTCCACATCGACTCAGACGAAATCAAAGGAAGAATTATCGGACGGGAAGGACGGAACATCCGTGCACTGGAAGCAGCAACAGGTGTTGAAATCATCGTTGACGATACTCCTGAAGCCATTGTACTTTCCGGTTTCGACCCCGTAAGGCGCGAAATTGCCCGTCTCTCCCTTCACCAATTGGTAACTGATGGGCGTATTCACCCTGCACGTATAGAGGAAGTTGTAAACAAGGTGAAAAAACAGATAGAAGAAGAAATTGTAGAAACTGGTAAACGTACCACCATAGACTTGGGTATACACGGTCTGCATCCAGAACTGATCCGTTTAATCGGTAAGATGAAATACCGTTCTTCTTATGGGCAGAATCTTCTGCAACATGCCCGCGAAACAGCCAATTTATGTGCTATTATGGCAGCAGAATTAGGTCTGAATGTCAAGAAAGCCAAACGCGCCGGCCTGCTTCACGATATAGGAAAGGTACCTGATGACGAACCGGAATTGCCGCACGCAATCTTAGGTATGCAGCTAGCTGAAAAATACAAGGAAAAACCGGATATCTGCAATGCCATCGGAGCCCACCACGAGGAAATTGAAATGACCACACTTATCGCCCCGATTGTACAGGCCTGTGATGCTATCTCCGGAGCCCGTCCAGGTGCCCGCCGGGAAGTAGTCGAATCCTATATCAAACGGCTCAAAGATATGGAAGATCTGGCTCTCTCTTACAATGGGGTCGTTAAGACTTATGCGATACAGGCCGGACGCGAACTGAGGGTTGTAGTAGGAAGCGAAAAGATTTCCGATACTGAAGCAGAAAAGATATCTTTCGATATCGCTAAACGGATTCAGGACGAAATGACTTATCCCGGACAGGTAAAGGTCACTGTTATCCGTGAAACCCGTGCTATCAATTACGCTAAATAAGAGTAATTAAAAAACGAGGTTCATTCCCTGCACCTCGTTTTTTATTCCATATTCAAAGGATAGTGAAAATTACCCAATCAAAAAAAATCGTGACCGGAAGATCACGATTTTTATATTTTAAAATCTCAACATACTGTATGGAACCTTTGATAAACCTTCCCCCAGCTGATTGATTCCTTTTTCCAGTTTCCCCTTCAGCATCATCTTCATGACCATGTTCAGCTCTCCCTGGAAAGTAATTTTCATTCGGGTATCATAAGGTCCGTTTTCCAATAACTGAATCCAGATATTGAACTCAAAAGGCAGCTCTCCCCCCAGTTTAATCAATTTAGGTTCTTCCTTTTCAACAATCCGGATAGCCATTTCTCCCATTCCCTTCAAAGTCACATAGCAGGCATCTTCAGTAAAACGGGTTCCCTCAATTTTTTCAGACAACTTATCCAACTGCAGATTCCCTCCCATTCCCATTTGTTTTGCCATTTCTACCAAACGACCAATCTTACTGAAATCAGATAAAAACGCATATACATCCCGGATCGGACTCTCAATCTTAAAGATATCACTCGCGATTTTTGTCGTAGACATAATCTCTGTTACTTATAAGTTTCCGGACTCAAACGCCATTCTTTCAACTTCTCCACCTGTTCCGGTTTTACATAACCGATTTTTACAGCCAGATCAATCATGGCATTATAATTACTTAAAGTGGTTAATTCACAGTGAGCTGCTTTGAAATTATCTTCCGCTTTCCGGAAACCGTAGGTGAAAATAGCAGCCATTCCCAATACGTCACAACCAGCATTCCGCAATGCCTCAACAGCCTGTAAACTGGATCCCCCGGTTGATATCAAGTCTTCAATCACAACCACTTTCTGACCTGCCTTATATTCTCCCTCTATCAGATTTTCCAAACCATGTCCCTTGGCAGACGAACGTACGTAAATAAAAGGTAACCCCAACTCCTGAGCGACCAATACCCCTTGTGCAATAGCTCCGGTAGCAACTCCTGCTATCACTTCAACCTGCGGATATTTTGTCCGGATCAGATCAGCAAACTGTTCTTTAATATATGAACGCACCTCCGGATAAGACAAAGTCTTACGGTTATCGCAATATATAGGTGATTTCCAACCGGAAGCCCAGGTAAAAGGATTGGCCGGCTCTAATTTTATTGCTTTAATATCCAGCAAATAGGATGCTACTTTTTCTGCAACTGTACTCATTTTTCTCTACTTTTGTATTGTTAAATACTAGAATTTTTGCAAATGTATAAAGTATTTTTTAAAGAGAGCTCTTTTTTGCTTACCGATCAAGAGAATTTATTAAAGGAAGGAAATATATCCACGATTCACCACGACTTTCAGGAAACCAAAAACTTCATTCTTCAACAGCTGCAAACCCAGGAAATATTTCAGGCTGTCATTTATCACAATGATCCCGAAGAACTATTTTCCATTTTCAAGTCTTGCTTTGTATATGTCAAAGCAGCCGGAGGGGTCGTTTTACAAACAAACCGGCTCCTGTTGATCCGGCGTCTTGGGATGTACGACCTCCCCAAAGGCCATTGGGAAGCCGGAGAAACAATAGAGCAATGTGCTATACGGGAAGTCAAAGAAGAGACCGGAATTGAACGGGTCTGCATCACAGCTTCCCTACCTAATACCCTACACATTTATTTCCGGGATAACAACTGGTTTCTGAAAAAAACTTACTGGTTTACAATGCAGGCTCCCCCTTTACAACACCTACATCCTCAGACAGAAGAAGATATTGAAGAGGTATTCTGGATGCCTATCGCAGAAATTCCGGCAATACTCAGGCGGACCTATCCCTCCCTACACCCCGTCCTTCAGGCCCTGAGTTAATTATTTTATCAGGCATTGCTTACAAATCCGGCTTATTTCAGGATAATCATTCCCGAGTTTTCCTGAATCAAAAAGCCCGGTTATATTTTGTAAACCCGGTTGTATGGAATCGATAAAATGTTGTTTTTTCTCATGCAATCCCCGTAATCCGAAAGCCCCCATTGCCTGCAATAAACGTACCAGTACAAAACGGTAATATCCAGACCGGAAAACAGTTGCGGCAACTGTTTTATATTTTTGTAACTCACTAATATAGAAATCCAATAGTTTCTCCCGCTGTACATCCGGAATAGCTACAACCGCATCAAACAATAAAGAAGCCACATCATATTGCAATGCCCCCTGTCTTCCTCCCTGATAATCGATAAACCAAACCTCCCCCTCCCGAACCATGATATTCCTGGATTGAAAATCCCGGAACATAAAATAATCTGCCGGGATAGTACACAGAAAATCCGTTAATTTCTCAAAATCATTTTCTAAAGCTTCTTCTGAAAAATCAGCTCCGGCCAAACGCAGGAAACAGTATTTAAAATAATTTAAATCCCAGGATATGCAGCGTCTGTCAAAAACAGACCGGGGAATACAATGCGAATAATCCAATCCCTCTCCCCCTATAAACTGAAAACGCAATAACTCAGACAAAGCCTTCTGATAAAGCCCTATCAAATGTTCATTAAAAAAAATTCCCTGTCTTTCCTGCTCCACTACATCCAGTAGCATCATATTCCCCAAATCCTCCTGAATATAAGTTAATTCATCTTCAGAAACACAAAATACTTCCGGCACATGTAAGCCCCTTGCCCTAAAATGCCGTGAAAACTGAATAAAAAGCCGGTTCTCTTCCAGATTCTGGTGATATACTCCGATATAAGTTCCCTGAACAGAAAAAATACGGAAATACCGACGTGCCGATCCCGAAGCAGGTAATGTTTCAATCCGATCTATGTCACCCTTAAAATTCTGCTGAAACAATGCTGATAGAATGTTTTCCATAATTAAACTTGCATTTGATCATCTTCCGCAAACAAGAAAACCGCTGTAAATACAGCGGTTCCAATACTTTCAGAAATCATTTAGGTGCCCAGGACAAGACTCGAACTTGCACAGCCTTTCGACCACTACCACCTCAAAGTAGCGTGTATACCAATTTCACCACCTGGGCAATTAAAAGATGACAGCCGGAAGAAACTCCGAACCTGTCACCTGCGGTGCCCGAAATAGGACTCGAACCTACACGGCCGTGAAGCCACTAGTACCTGAAACTAGCGTGTATACCAATTTCACCATTCGGGCATAAAAAGAACTCTTCCACCAGTGCCCAAGATAGGACTCGAACCTACACGGCCGTGAAGCCACTAGTACCTGAAACTAGCGTGTA
>CAJMQA010000015.1 GCA_905215395.1 uncultured bacterium
GAAGATCAGAAGGATGAGATCCGGCAGTTTTTTATTACGGTAACGGATGGTCCGAAAATAGTGGTTATCCATTTACAGGGTAAATTTTCCCGGAATAAAATTCAGAAATTAATGTCCTCTGTATCTTAAATAAAATAAAGAAATAAATCCTGATATATATTTTTTTTATCTAAAATATATTCCTAATTTTGGATAAACCTAAACGATGATGAAACAGTTGGGGAAATACCTATTGATTTTGGTTTTATTCCTGCTTCCCGGAGTGATAACTTACTGTAATGTCGAGAGACAACACAGTCAAGCCAGTCCATCACACCAAGAATTTTCCGATTATGTTTTAAGCGAATATGCTGTTTCTGCGGAGCAGATTTGTGCCGTTATGATGGATACCTTTTCTGCGATTCGTCAGGTAGAAACGTATAAAGTCGAAGGTTCGGTTTATCACAGGGATCCTTTTAAAATTGTTCAGGGTTATTCAAGGTTATTTCATATCATTTCTCCACAGGAGGTGAATGATGGTAATTTTATACATTTACTATCGGAACGCTATTATCAGGGGTTCTATATTTATTTCCGGAAATTGGTCATTTAGTGTTTTTCTATTCAGTCAAGAGCGTTTCATTTATTTTATTCTGGATGGCAGTATTGTAAACTGTTGTCAGTTAGTAATTTGTATTATTCCGGTGAGATAGGAGTTTGCCGGGAAAATGCAATGGAATTTTATTGTCTGTTTAAAAACATTTATGATCATGAAAAAACATATATCTTTTAAAGGAATTGGTTCTGCAGGTCTGGTTTTAGTGGCTTGTTTCGTTTTAGCCTTGTTGATTTTCCATTATGTATTAGGAAATCCGGCGAATTTTCTGAATAATGATCCGAATAATCAGCCTTTGCCCGGTAATTTATTAGGCACTATTTATAAAGGGGGAATGATCGTGCCGGTGATTCAAACATTATTGCTGACTGTACTGGTGCTGAGTGTAGAACGTTTCTTTGCCATCCGTAAAGCGAAAGGCCGTTCCTCTCTTCCTCAGTTTATCGGACAGATTAAAGAATACCTGAATAAGGGTGAACTGGGAAAAGCAGAGGAGTTGTGTGATAAGCAGAAAGGTGCTGTTGCCAATGTTATCCGTACTGCATTACGTAAATATGAGCAGATGGAAAAGGACGGATCGCTTACAAAAGAACAAAAGGTTGCCAATATACAGGCCGAAGTAGAACAGGCTACTGCTTTGGAGTTACCTACTTTGGAGCAAAACTTACCGGTGGTGGCTACCATGACAACTCTGGGAACCTTGATGGGATTGCTGGGAACCGTTATCGGTATGATCAAGTCTTTTGCGGCCCTGGCAAATGCCGGAGCCCCGGACTCTATCGCTCTTTCAACAGGTATTTCTGAAGCCTTGGTTAATACGGCTTTTGGTATTGCTACCGGAGCTTTGGCTGTTGTTTCTTATAATTTCTTTACCTCTAAAATCGATGCCATTACTTATAGTATCGATGAAATCGGATTTACGATTGTTCAGACTTTTTCTGCAACACATAAATAACAGGTCATGCCAAGAGTAAAAATCAAAAGAAAAAGTACGCGCATTGATATGACCGCCATGAGCGATGTGACGGTGCTATTGCTTACTTTTTTTATGCTGACTTCGACTTTTGTACAAAAAGAACCTGTTCGTGTAAATACTCCGGGCTCAGTTTCAGAGATTAAAATACCGGATATCAATCTGTTACAAATACTGGTTGATCCCAATGGAAAGGTGTTTATGAGTCTGGACAAACAGGAAGACCGGGTTCAGGTATTACAAAAAGTCGGAGAAGAGTATGGGATTACTTTTACTCCGGAAGAGGTGCAGAAATTCAAGCTGCTGAATTCTTTCGGGGTACCGATTCAGGGAATGAAACAATTTCTGGCTTTATCTGAAGAACAACAGGATAAAATGTTGCCGGAACTGGGAATTCCTTGTGATTCAACCGACAATCAATTTAAGGTTTGGGTAAAAGAAGCCCGGGGACAAAACCGGGATTTACGAATAGCGATTAAAGCCGATCAGACAACTCCTTATCCAATGATCAAAGGAATTATGGGTTCATTGATGGATCTGCGTGAAAACCGTTACAATCTGATTACCTCCCTGAAAGTGGTTGCCAATAGTTAATAACTGATCGTAGAATCATGTAAAAAGATTATTATGGCAGAAATACAGGTAAAAGATGAAGGAGCTAAAAAGAAAGGTAAACCTAAAAAAATGGAGATTCATATCGATTTCACACCTATGGTGGATATGAATATGCTGTTGATTACTTTCTTTATGCTTTGTACCTCTCTGAGTAAACCTCAGACGATGGAAATCAGTATGCCCTCAAAAGATAATATTGAAACGGAGCAGACGGCTGTTCAGGAATCGCGGGCCTTTACCCTGATTCTGGGGAAAGAAGATAAAGTGTATTATTATTTCGGACAACCCAATTATAAAGATTATTCATCTTTGAAGGAGACCACATACGCTCCGGATGGCCTTCGGGCATTATTACTGGGACGTAATCAGTTGGTGGTACAGAAAATGCGGGAACTGAAAGATAAGAAAAAGAATCTGGAGATTTCCGAGGAAGAGTTCAAGCGGCAGGCAACAGAGATCAAAAAGGATAAAAGTTCTCCGATTGTTATGATCAAGGCTACGGATGATTCCAATTACCGGAATCTGATCGATGCCCTGGATGAGATGCAGATTTGTAATATCAGTAAGTATGCAATCATTGATATGACTGATGCAGATGATTTTCTGATAGAGAATCTGGAATCTGCCGGAGAGTATTCGAAGAAGTTTGATGTGGACGGTAGTTCGGCTACGCACTAATTGGCAACCATTAATAATGAAGACATGGCAAAATTAGATTTGACATCAGAAAAATGGTGCGAATTGGTCTTTGAAGGAAGATACAAAGATTATGGTGCATATGAATTGCGCCGGAGTTCGTCCGCCCGCCACAATAAGGCGATGATCATCATTACAATCCTGGCAGTGGTATGTTTTACCTTACCTGCTGTGATCAAAGCTGTAATACCTCACCAGGAGGTCAAGGAAGTGATGACAGAAGTTACAACTTTATCGCAGCTTCCTCCTCCGGAAGTGAAGAGTGAAGCGATTAAAAAGGTAAACGCAGCACCGCCTCCACCTCTGAAAAGTACAATTAAATTTACAGCTCCTGTGATTAAAAAAGATGAAGAGGTGAGGGAGGAAGATGAAATCAAGACTCAGGAGGAGGTGACGAATGCAAAAGTCGCAATTTCGGTGGCCGATGTGAAGGGAAATGATGAGGAGAACGGAGCAGATATTGCAGACCTGAAAGAGATTGCCCAGGATGACCCGGACGTACCTTTTCAGGTTGTGGAACAGATGCCGCAGTTTCCCGGAGGAACTGCTGCAATGATGAAATACATCAATAAAGAAATCAAATATCCGGTGCTTGCAATGGAAAACGGAATCGAAGGCCGGGTGATATTGCGTTTTGTGGTATTGCCGACGGGAGAAATCGGAAATGTGGAGGTATTACGTTCGGTAGATGCGAGCTGTGATAAAGAAGCTATCCGGGTTGTTCGCTCCATGCCTAAATGGATTCCGGGCAAGCAGAACGGGAATGCGGTATCGGTATATTTCACCCTGCCTATTTCGTTTACTTTAAGTCATTGATGGAAATATGACCGGTAAAGATAAAATACTTTATGTTTTCGGCATACTGATGATGTTGGTATACTGGGGGATGGCTTTCCTTTTGATTTGGTCTCCCCTGTTTACCGATAGAATACCACCATTTTTCCGGTATGCCCTGGGAATTATCTTTTTTATATATGGAGGTTTCCGGGCATACCGGCAAATAAGAAGGGGAAAATATTAGTTTAAAATTGAAAAACACTATGTTTAAAAACGGGAAATATATGGTTTTGATATCGTTGCTGATTGTTTTAGCTGCATGTCGGACAAAACCAAAGGATAAGTATACGGATACCCCGACATCCGGGCTTGTGCCGGTAGGAGTGGATGAAAGCTTTGAGCCGGTAGTGGAGCAGGAAATCGAAGTGTTTGAGGGGATATATACCCTGGCAGGTATAGTCCCGGAGTATCACAGTGAAGTAGAGGTTATCAACCTTTTATTAAAAGATAGTGTCCGGCTGGCCATTACCACCCGGAAGCTGACAGAGGAAGAACGGGCTTCTTTTGAGAGTCGTAAGTTCTTCCCCAGGGAAATAAAAATAGCGACGGATGGTATTGCTTTAATTGTAAATGGTGGAAATCAGGATAGCCTGATTAGTGTGGAGAATATCCGGAAGATACTGACCGGTAAAATTACGGGATGGAAAGAATTAAATCCGCAGACTAAACTGGGGAAAATCGAACTGGTATTTGATCATCCCAACTCGAGTACTGTCCGTTACGCGATAGACTCTTTGTGTGGAGGACAAAAACTGTTTCAGGGATTACGGGCTGAAAAGACAAATGCCGGAGTTATAGACTATGTTGCACAAAACCCGGATGCACTAGGGATTGTCGGAGTCAGCTGGTTACAAAATCCGGAAGATTCCACACGGCTCTCATTTTTGCAAAAAGTGAGAGTGATGGGAGTCAGCCGTGTACAACCCGCAATTCCGGATAATAGCTATAAACCCTGGCAGGCTTACCTGGCTTTGGGAGATTATCCTTTGACGAGGGATGTATATGCAATATTGACAGATCCCCGGGGGGGACTGGCTTCCGGTTTTACGAGCTTTCTGGCTTCCGACCGGGGGCAGAGGATTATCTTGAAATCCGGGATTATTCCGGCAACACAACCGGTGCGCATTGTTGATGTAAAAAAAGAATGGTAAAAATACAAAGTTATGAGTACAATGATAAAATGGTTTGGAACCTTGGTATGCCTGGGAATAGCAATCGGATCTGCCGCGGCAGAGGGGTTGCGTGAGGCTGAGGAATATTACAAATGTGGTTTGTATACTCCGGCAAAAAATGCTTTGCTCAAATTATTGGATGATCCGGCAAGCCCTGCTGCAGAAGTTTGTTATTATCTGGGGGAAGTATATTTTGAAGAAGGAAAATGTGATTCTGCTGCCTATTATTATCAAAAGGGAGAAGAGGCGGATGCAACATATGTTTTAAATCAGGTAGGAAAAGGGAAAGTGGCTTTAAAAGAGAAGCCGGAGGAAGCTGTTGTTATATTTAACGGAGTTTTGAACGGCCGCAATAAAAAAAATCCGGAACTGTTGATTGCGATAGCCCGGGCCTACGCCACTCTGTCTCCTGATCAGGCGATGGATTATATACAGAGAGCTAAGGCGGCAGACGATCATTATGCCGGAATTTATGTGTTGGAGGGAGATATGCTGGCTACTGCCGGAAATAAAAACGGTGATGCCTGCAGTAAGTATGAGCAGGCGATTTATTTTGATCCTGCATGTGTGGAAGCTTATGTCAAGTATGCCCGGATCTATGGGACTGCTAATCCGCAGACGGGAATTGAAATGCTGCAGCGTATCTTGACAAAAACTCCCGAATGTATGCCGGCAATGAGGGAAATGGCTGAAATCTGCTACGGACATTCACGTTACAAAGAAGCAGCAGAGGCTTATAAAGCCTGTCTGAACTCCGGCTGCTGTACTCCCCGTGAATTAACCCGGTATGCAACAGTGTTGTTTTATTACGGCGATTTTAAACAATCTCTGGAACTGACCGGACAGATATTGGATTCAGATCCCGGGAATGTGGTGGCCAGCCGGATAAAAATGTATGATTTGTATGCTTTGAAAGAGTATGAAAAGGGCATGGCACATGCTGAGCAGTTTTTTAAACAACTGAAAGCAGAAGAACTGATCGGACAGGATTATCTTTATTACGGGCGGTTACTCCAGGCTCAGAAACAATACGAACAGGCCATTGTATCTTTGAAACAAGCATTGAGTATTGATTCTACTCACCAAGAAGTAAATAAAGAAATAGCTGAAGACTGGGAGAAACTGAATCAGTATGACAGTGCCATTGTTTATTATACAACCTACATCGGACAGGGGGGAAAAGAGATAAATATGGCAGATTACTATCAGCTGGGGAAATGCTATTATTATGCATCTGCTACGACAGACTCTACGGAAGCAGGCCTGGCTTTGCGAACGGCACGTTTACAGGCTGCAGATTCCGTGTTTGCTCTGATAGCAACGAATCGCCCGGATAGTTATGTCGGAAATTTCTGGCGGGCAAGAGCCTGTGCTTCCCTGGATCCGGAAACAGAAAAGGGATTGGCACAACCTTACTATGAAGGAGCCGCTGCTATACTGGAAAAAAATGCTCCGGGGAATGCCCGTATGTTGATAGAGTGTTACAGCTATTTGGGGTATTACTATTATTTGAAAAATAACCCGGAGCAATCCAAGAGCTATTGGAACAAGATTCTGGCTCTGGATCCGGAAAATGATGTTGCGAAAAAAGCCCTGGAAGGTATTAAATAAGTTGTAATTGCTTTATCTTTGCAGAAGATAAACTGCACCTCAGCAGAGTTCAAATTTATTTGACTCTGCATGTGGTTTGTATTATCTTTGCACGGCAAATTGATATGGCATGCGATTGATAAGATATTTACTTATAGGGATAGGATTGATTGTGTTGATGGGATGCGGAGGAGAGAAAAAGAAAACCGAATTCCGGTACTTCCGGAATTATCAGCGGACTTTCAATGATATGAATGACAAACATTTAAAGTCTGCTAAACAGTTAGGAATACAGCCCATTACTTCGGATGAGCAGTTGGATGTACAGAGGAAAAAATTAGAAGAGATTAGTTCCTGCCGTTATTATGTTGTTGAGGAACTGACTCATTCTATCCCGTATCTGGTACCGTCGGCCAGTAAGTTGTTGGAAACCATTGGCCGGAATTTCCGGGATTCTTTGAATAATAAGGGACTACCTTCCCTGAAAATTATGGTTACCAGTGTACTTCGGACAAGAGCCAGCCTGAAGAAATTACGGACTAAGAATACCAATGCCAGTGCTAATTCAGCTCATGTATATGGGACAACATTCGATGTGGCTTATGCCCGTTTTGGTGGAGGAAAAGAGGAAGAACGGGACAAATTGAAATCTGTATTGGCCGAGGTGTTGCAGGATTTGCGAAAACAAAAGAAATGCTATGTCCGTTATGAATACAAACAGGGATGTTTTCATATTACCGTACGGTGAGAAAAGTGAAAAATTTATACTACTTTTGTCGGCTGAATAGATCAAATTTAAATTATGGGTTTACAATGTGGTATTGTTGGACTACCGAATGTTGGAAAGTCTACACTGTTTAATTGTCTGAGTAATGCGAAAGCTCAATCGGCAAATTTTCCGTTTTGTACAATAGAACCAAATGTAGGAGTGATTACGGTTCCGGATGAGCGTTTAAATAAATTGGTGGAGTTGGTACAACCTCAGAATGTTGTTCCGGCTGTGGTTGAGATTGTGGATATTGCGGGTTTGGTTAAAGGGGCAAGCAAAGGGGAAGGTTTGGGGAATAAATTTCTTTCCAACATTCGGGAGACTGATGCTATTATTCACGTGTTAAGGTGTTTTGATGATGATAATATCGTGCATGTGGATGGGAGTGTCGATCCGGTACGGGATAAAGAGATCATCGATACAGAATTGCAATTGAAAGACCTGGAAACGGTAGAAAACCGTTTACAGAAAGAGGAGAAACGGGCTATGACAGGAGGAGATCCCGTCGCCAAACGGCAGGTGGAAGTTTTACACCTTTATAAAAGTGCTTTGGAAAAAGGACTTTCTGCCCGTACTGTTATTTTGGATGAATTGCAGAAAGAGGCTACTAAAGATTTACAGTTGCTGACCAATAAACCGGTGCTGTATGTTTGTAATGTGGATGAGGCTTCTGTGGTAAATGGAAATAAATATGTGGATGCTGTCCGCGAAGCTGTTAAAAATGAAAATGCGGAAGTTTTGGTTATTGGAGCAGGAATAGAAGCAGATATTGCAGAATTGGAAACCTATGAGGAGAAACAGATGTTTCTGGAGGATCTGGGGTTGAAGGAAGCGGGTGTGAATAAACTAATCCGTACAGCTTACCATTTATTGAATTTGCAAACCTATTTTACTGCCGGAGTAAAAGAAGTGCGGGCATGGACTTTCCGTAAAGGAATGAAAGCTCCGCAGACTGCCGGAATTATTCATACTGATTTTGAAAAAGGATTTATACGGGCAGAAGTGATTAAGTATGAAGATTTTATAACCTACGGTTCTGAGACTAAATGTAAGGAGGCCGGAAAGATGTCCGTGGAAGGAAAAGACTATGTGGTTCAGGATGGAGATATGATGAATTTCCGTTTTAATGTATAAATAAAAAAAACGCTGATTTTATCAGCGTTTTTTTATTACTGTTATTTCCCGTCACCATAATCTCCCCAACCGTAGGGATCGGTATTGGCTCCAAGAATGGAAACACATTTGTGAATGACGTGTTTATAGGGGATCATTTTTTTAGTTGTGATATCTATGAAAATGACAGAACCTTTGAATTCTCCCGGGTTTTTACTGTCATACGTAGTTACTACCAATTGGGTTTGCATTGCAGAAATTCCTAAATTGACAATTTTACCATATTCTGCCGGTATTTCAATAAATTCGTTCAACTGGGGTAATAAGACCGGAGAGGTATAGATCATATTACCGACCGAAAAATACCAATCCTGTTTAGTGATTAAAGCCTTGGTCTCTGTATCCGTTCCGGTAAGCGGTAAAGTCTCTATGGATTCCAGATTACCGGCTGTTAATTTTCTGTCGTAGGCTACTTTTATGAGATGAATACCTTGGTTGTTGGCTGTGGCAATAGTAGCAAAATCTTTGTTTCCCAGCATTGAAGGAGCCGTGCCGATAATGGAATGGCCTTGTAAGTCCGGACAGTCACTGATCTCTATCACCTGATCATAGGCATAACTGTCTCCAATGATACCCTGTGATGGATCATTAGCCTGAGGTTTTATCACATAGTATTTATGGGAAAGATTATCATATACAAACATGAATGATCCTCCGGCCTGACTGAACACCGGATGGCTCCACTCATATTTTTTATCATGTTTGGCCGGTCGGTAAAGTACACCTTTACTATAGCTGATAAATTGCCCCTTACTGATGAAAAACGGGTTGCCCTGACGGTTGATTCGCATCTCTTCCGGAGCAAATACATAACCGGAATTCTGGTCTACAAAATTGGAGGTAGATATTGTTCCACTGGGAATAAAAGTGGCATTTTCTGTTAAAATGACTGGTGTCTTACCATCTTTTGTCAGAATATACATAGTCCAGAAATAATCTTTGATAGTACTGATGTAGCCAAAGGTACCCATGATTTGTTGTGGATTAGCCCCGAATTCGACTCCACTGACAGAAGTTGTTTCAATGAATTTTGTATTGCCTTCTGCTACGGAAAAGTAAGAAAGAATTGCGGAATGATCTTCTTTTTCCGTCAGGAAATAGTATCCCCAGTTGAAAGGAGATACAATATTGGTATTGAAAGTCTGGAAATATTTCATTCCTGTGTTAACATTAGTTACGGTATAACGGCACAATTTATTGCCAAAACTCAGGTCGGACGGAGGAAGGATATGTAATTCTTTGGTATTAGCCACAGATTTGCCGTCGATTTCCCAATTGTAGCTCATATCGGTCTCTTTGGTATCAACAGTATGTTTCAAAGTGACAGGGATGTCCAGACTGTCACCGATTACTGCTGTATAAGTATTTTTGATTCCTGTTATTTCCAGCTCGTCGATGGGTGTGTAGTCGTAATTGCCTTTGTCTTCAGAGCAGCTGAGATAAATCAGGCAGCTCAGGAGGTATATTAAGTATTTATTTTTCATATTGTGATGAATTAAAGGATTTATGGTAAAGAAATTCGGGGTTTTGTTGTATCTCCATCGGGATATACTTCATTGTCAATGAAATATTGCTTCAGTACCCGGATAAACATAAAAGTAGATGGATACCATCCTGAGTGTACATAATAGGGCATGTTGTCCCAATAGAGTGGTTTTCCCATACCGGGACCTCCAATGGTTTCCACATTGGGATCAGCTCCCAGATAGTAGATCTCTTGCCATTTTACAAATTTTTCCCGGCTGAATTCTCCGAAGGTTCCCAGCCATTTAGACCACCAGCTAGGAGGGGTCAGAATATCAGAGAAAGATATTTTAGCTGTTAGCAAAGCCCTGTCACCTAATTGAAAATTGGAGTTTGGAAGAAGTCTGAATACGATATGCCGCCATTCGGTTTGGAGAATTTTACTTCTTTTTACTGTAATACATAAAGTATCCCGTAAGTTCCCTCCCTGTATGACTGTATTCCGGATAGAGGAAGGATCCCATTCCTCCTGGGTTGCGGTTGTACTGTCAGCGATGACTTCTACGACATAATTTCTGTCGTGAGGTGCTGCAAGTCCTGCAATATTGATGGGAATTTTAAAAGTGTATTCCTTTATCGTATAATCATCCATGGCAAATGAATAACTGATACTGTCCATTCTGGTTTTGGTATCCCGCCCGTATTGATCTTGTACAAAAGGCATATTGAAATAAATATAATTTTCTCCGTTATCGAAATTATCAATGTCCTGATTGCAGGAAAACAGGCTGATTATGGAAAATAAGGAGAAAAATACTTGATATAACTTTTTCATATTCGGTTGTTTGAGTTATTTGTTGCTTGCTTTTTCATTGGGTGAATATTCATATTCTGCATCCGGAATGGGGAATACGAATTTATTTTCATCGGCAGCGATATCCAGGCCTGTTTTCACGTGGATATCTAAAAACAGCCGTTTATAAAGAGGGAACATGCGTCCTTCTCCTATAAAATCCTTGCGTTGGTCTCTTACCAGATAATCGAGTAAAACATTATCTGTCAGCGGTCCTTCCAGTCTGGTTAGATTACGTGTTTCACGGACATCATTCAGATAGGATAGTGCCAGTTCATTGTTTTTGCCGATCTGAGCTTCACAGGCGATGTAATATACCTCTGACATTCTCATTATGGGAATTTCAGGATCATAGGTGGCGGCTAAATTGCTTGCTTCATAGGCTTTCCGGAGTTTTGTCAGGTCATAGGCTCCATACTCATTGCCCTCAAACCAGTATCTCAGCCGGTTATCCGTACCGGCACCATCCGGTTGACGTCCGTAAAGGTCGTTCAGAAAAACAGTATATAGATTGGAATTTATAACAAATGCGCTACTGGATTGGCCTTTGCCATTCATCATGAAAGTTGCATCGGTCAGGTCATACAGATTATTTGTATAAAGTGCGAACAACATTTCTGTAGAATAATTCAGATCTTTCCAAGCTTCGGTTCCTGATTCAATGTTCGTCTTATCTATCAGGCTCAGTACTTTTGTTTCTTCACATTCATCTATAATGCGTTTGGCATAAATATAGGCCTGTTCCTGATTGAGTAACAATTGTTCATTGCGGGCCAGTAATCCTAGTACTCCGTAATAGTTCAGACGGGAACCCCGGCGATTGATAATATCATTATAATCTAATAATGAGTTGTTGTAATCGCCCTTTCTGCCAACCAGATTAATCGGGTCGTTTTTCATCAGTTCCAGGGCTTTCAGAAGATCTTCTTTTACTTTAGTCAGAATGGCATGTCCGCTTTCAAATTTTTCTGCTGTAACATTGAATTCCGTGCGGTAGGGAATAGCCGGTTTATTCAGATCTGCCTCTGTTTTGATAACAGGTCCGAATAATCTGAATAGTTCCATATGGCAGAAAGCACGTAATGCATAGGCTTCTCCTTCTATTAATTCTGAATATTTAATATCATTTCTGTTAGTGGGGATTTTTGATAAGATCAGGTTACATTGGGCTATGGCTGCATAAAAGTTTTTCCAAATTGAATTAAATTTGGATATAGATGTTGAATTACTATAATCGTATTGGGAAAGTTTATAATAGGTATGGCTTGGAGTGGTGGATACATCCCAATATTGAGCCAGCATATCCATCATTCCGTAACTCAACTCTTTTCCATACATAGAGGAAGTTGTGAGAGTGTAATATACTCCGCCTAATGCTGCATTATAGCCTTTCTCTGTAGTCAGCATATCCTCGGCATCAACTTGCCCTTGGGGAATGACATTTAACCAGTCATTACAGGAAGTCAGAGAAAGTAAAGTCAGAAAAATAATATATATTTTAGTTTTCATATTCTAGATATTTACAGGTGTTAGAAACTGACATTCAGGCCGAAAACATAACTTCGCTGAAAAGGATAGGATAGTCCTCTTTCCTCCTTTATGGTTGATAAGCGGAAGAGGTCGTTTACATAGAAGCTTAACCGGAGTGTATGGATACTATACTTTTGTAACCACTCTTTGGGAAAATCATAAGAGAGAGAAAGGTTGGTCAATTGTATCATGTTTTCTTCCTGAACAAAACGGGTAGAGATAAAGGTGGTTGTATATTCCTTGATATTTTTATAAAGGGCGTGGTCTCCGGGATTGACCCAGCGATTGTTCAATACTCTGCGATCTGCATTATAGGCCGGATTTGCACCTTCTACTCTGGAAGCCAGGGTCTGATTATAATAGTCAGCTCCGAAACTATATTTGAATACCATGTTCAGGTTCCAGCCTTTCCAGAATAAATTGGTTCCCAGGTTTCCGTAAAATTTGGGTTCTGAATCCCCGCATACAATTTTGTCATTGGCATCCCAGGTATATGTGAGGCTTCCGTCCTTTTTTACATAGATTTCCTGTCCGGTTACCGGGTCGATGCCTAGCGATTTTACAGCTTTAATGGCACTCATCGATTGACCTTCTTCATAAACAGCTCCGGGGGTAGTTTTGTCTGCATTATTCTGGTTATTAATACCTTTTAATTGGTTGGAGATCTTCACCAGGGTATTTTTATTATGAGCTCCTTGCATAAAAATGGCCCATTCCAGATCCTGTTCCGGTTTGCGGATAGCAACTCCGTTAATGTTGATTTCATAACCTTCGTTTTTAATTTCTCCGAGATTTGCCGTAAAGCTATCGGAAGGAAGTCCCAGGGAAGGTGCAACGGTAATAGAAGTCAGCATACCTTCCGTACGTTTATGATAGTAGTTAAAAGTAAATTTTAGTCGGCTCTTAGCTAATCCAAAATCAATTCCAATATTGGACTGATATTGGGTTTGCCATTTTAACTCAGGATTACCATAACCCATTAATGTCACAGGTGTGAGCGTTCCGTAAAGTCTGTCCGTTCGGAATTGATACATGGTTTTTGCTTGGTAGGCAGAGAATTCCTGATTGCCGGTAACTCCGTATGAATATCTGAGTTTCATCAGATCTATACCTGTGTTTTTAGGCCAGAATTTTTCATTATGGATGTTCCAACCGGCACCTACAGACCAAAAAGGAGCGAATTTATTGTCTGCACCGAAACGGGAAGAACCATCATAACGTCCGGAAGCATCCAGAAAATAACGATTGTCGTAGATATAATTTAAGTTTCCAAAAAAGCCGACAGAACGGGTGAGACTTTCATTACTGGATGCCCGGGTATTTTTTTTAAATTGGATAGCAAAGGCTGGATCGGAGTATCTGTCATCGGGGAAACCAGTGACGGTGTAACCGTTGGAATGATTTTGAGAGGTGTTTAGTTCTGCTCCGACTCCGGCATACAATAAATGTTTTTCTGCCAATAGTTTATTGTAATTTAAGGTCAGGTTACTGGAAACCTCCATGGTATTACCAGTAGACAGGCGTAATTCCCCGCGCTCTTCGATGGGGTAATATTCTTTGGCTCCGGTTTCCGGGTTTTCTTTATTTTTTAATACAAATTTTGAAGAGAAAGGGGAGGTGTAGTTTTCACTTTCGCTGTTTGATTTGTTGATACCGACCTGTCCGCGCAGTCTGAAAGCTGTATTAATCATCCAGTCAACATTCAACTGTTCCCGGAATTCCTGGCTTTTGGTAAAGCTCCGGAAAGGAAGTGCCGCATCGTATAGAGGATTAGGTTCCCCATTCATTAGTAAGGGGATTAAATCTCCGTTTTGGTCATGTATACGTTCATATGGATTGGCCAGTCCATATGTCGAAAAATCACCATAAGGAGAATTGTGTGCATGAGTGTGTGCATAAGAAATGTAATTTTTGATGGTGATTTTATCTTTTATCCTGTATATCAGCGAAAATCCCAGACTTGTCCGGTCACGGCCTGATTTTTTCATGACGCCGTTTTGTTGATTATAAGAGGCATCGATGCCGTAACGTACATTATCTACTCCTCCTTCAACATACAGTGAGTGTGCATGGGAAAAAGCTGTCTCTACAGGTTGGGAAAGCCAGTAGGTATTTACGCCTTCAGCAACATCTTTATATCTTTTATAATATTCAAGTTCAGCATCATGATGTTCTTGCAGAGAGTTTCCTTGGTCATATAGTCCGGCCAGACGCTCATATTCCAGTTTTTCCCTGGCATTCATCAGGTCGTAGCCGGTCAGGTCGGCATAAGCTATGGTTGGTTTAAAATCGTAGGTGACCCGAAGCTGGCCAGGAGCCGGAGCTGTAGTTTCGATTACAATTACTCCGTTAGCGGCTCTTGAACCGTATAAGATGGTGGCAGAAGCGTCTTTTAATAAAGTAATACTTTCGATGCGGTTAATGTCCATATCAAATACTTTTTCAGCACTAACTTCAAAACCGTCCAGAATAAAGAGAGGAGAGGTCGAACCATTCTGAAAACTTCCTTTTCCACGAATGGTAAAATCAGGAATGGTATTGGGATTTGAACCGTTGATATTGTCTTCATTGATTTTGAAACCGGCATCAATGGTACTGATAGTTGTGAAAATATTTCCGGTAGATAATTTTTGCAGATCTGCTTTTTTGATTGTAGTTACTGAACCTGCAAAACCTTCTTTCCGGCGGGGAAAGAATCCGGTCACTACAACATCGTCCATGGCAACGATATCTTCCTCCAGAGTTACATGGAGAATTGTTTTGCCCGTTACTGATACCTCTTGGGGTTTATAGCCGATAAAAGAAACGGTAACTGTAGTTATATCTTCCGGTATTTTCAGACTGAATTCCCCGTTTTCGTTTGTAACGGCTCCGATACTGGTGCCTTTTATGAGGACAGTGGCTCCGATCAAGGGTTCTTTTTTTGTATCGGTTATCACTCCTTTGATTTCCCGCATTGTTTGTTGCGGGAGTGCACGTCCGGAAGTTAATTCCCGGCTGATAATGATAGTTTTGTCATTGATCTGATACGATAGTCCGGTACCAATCAGGCATTGTTCGAGGATTTCCTCGATTGTTGCATCTTTTAAATTGACACTGACCAGTTGTAGCTTGTTCAACTGATCCGAGCGGTATAGTACCGAATACTCTGTTTCATGATCGATGTGTTTCAATAATTGGACAAGGGAAACATCTTTCATGTTGATGTCCAGTTTTCTCTGGCTGTAAACTCCGGCACAGAGAATACTGTGTGTGAAAAGTAAACTTGTGGCCATCAGGAGAGCTAAAAAGTGCCTCCTGAGACTGGTTTGGGGGTGAAAACTGTTTTTTTTCATAAATGTTTGTTTGGATTAAAAACTAATAAAACGGACATTATCCTTGTCGGGAATACAAGGAGCGAAAAGAAAAAAAATAAAAATCAGGAATAATGTACCGTACTAAAATCCAAACAGTTACAAAATAGAGATGAAGCTTGATTTATTTATATGATTGTTGCTTCTATGACCAGAAAATCGTCCGTTTTCTTTGGTCTGAAACAGATTGACAGATAGTGATTTGTGAATTTTATTTTAGGGCATGTTTTGTATTTTTATATTTTAAAATCCGTAAACTATTTTCATCTTTTCTTCACATAAAACACTTCAGAGAGAAAAGAGAATGACAGCAAACGGAAAAAATATAAATATTTACAGAATAATGTGTAGAAATGCTAGAGGGATGGGGGAATAGAAAAATAAAAAAGGCCTTTAAGGCCTTTTTTATCTCAAATCGATGACTTCAACTTTCGGGTATTTGGCCGTATCGAATTTAAAAAATGAATCGGCCGGGGCAGTGATCTGTTTGATATTTTTAATCGTAATAGTGATATCATTACCGTCTTTTCCAAAAGAGGTTACTTTTTGAATGGTGGAAGTTGACGGGGTAACCCAGATTCCGATTTTTGTAAAATTCCGGCTTTTATCTGTAGGAAGCAGTTCTATATATGCTGTTCCGTTAGTATTGCTTATTAACTTCTGTATAAAACCTTTGTTGTGAATGTTGAAAAGAGTGGTAGGATTTAGCATTTCCTCTTCTTCTTCGTTCGGGTTTTTAATATTTACCTCTTGTACTTCAGGCATGTATGTATAAATATTTTTACCATCGAAGTAATTTTCGGTGTCCATCAGGTTTAATTTATACATATTTCCTTTCATCCAGGCTTTACCTTCATGGGTTTCGTTGATGTTTTCGGCTTTATTTTCCATGGCTAGGGTGAAATCAACTTCAGCTGCAGGATAAGCTTTGAATTTAGCGGAGGCTTTATCCAGAATTGTTTTTGCTTGGGGATCGTTTTGTGCAAAGACGATACCTGCTGCAAAGATGAATAAGAGTGTAGTGATGTATCTCATAATAATTTATTTAAAGATCAGTAATAAATGATTTCCCTTGAGGATTTATCTCTGCAAAGATAAATAATGTGCGGTATATTCTGAAATTTTATTTAGTTTTGTGATACGAATAAAGTATAAGAATCTATGTTATTATTTATAAAGCTCGGTTTTTTTGATATTCTGGATATTCTGATTGTAGCTCTTATTTTTTATCAGGTTTACCGTTTGGTAAAAGGTACGGCGGCAATTAATATTTTTGCGGGCATTTTTACTTTTTATTTAGCGTGGTTATTGGTCCGGGCTTTTAATATGGAACTGATTTCTTCCATTTTAGGACAATTTATCGGAATGGGAGTGATTGCTTTGTTGATTGTGTTTCAGCAGGAAGTGCGGCGCTTTTTGCTTTTAGTGGGAAGTAAGTACAATCTGCAGAATATTTTTAATCTGGAGAAATTTTTTGCTAAACCGGGAATCAAAGAGGATGTGTCTGATGCCATTGTGGAAGCCTGTGTGAATTTTTCTGCCACTAAAACAGGTGCTTTGATTGTGTTTCAGCAAAATACTGAGTTATATAATTATGCCCAGACCGGTGTGATCATAAAAGCCAGGGTTTCCAGTGAATTGATAGAGAATATTTTTTTCAAGAATACGCCTTTACATGACGGAGCTGTTATTATCAGTGAAAATAAATTATTGGCAGCCCGTTGTATTTTGCCTGTTTCTGACCGCCGGGATATTCCCGGGAGTATGGGATTACGCCATCGGGCAGCCTTGGGATTAAGTTCGGGGAGTGATGCCTATGTGGTCGTGGTAAGTGAAGAAACCGGGAAAATCACTTTTTTTAAGGATGGAAATTATAAGGTGAGAGTAAGTCCGGAAGAATTAAAAAAATTTCTGAGTAATGATTTCTCGGGATTTGTGACGAAATAGAAAGAGGAACGGTGATCCGTTCCTCTTTTTGTTTATACTGTTTTCAGGAAAGCATTGACATTGTCTTCGATACGTTTCAGTACGTTGGTGTTGTCTGCTTTCACAAATTTTTGACCGGTAATTTTTTCGTACAATTCAATGTAGCGGTCAGTGATGCCTGCGATTACTTCCGGGGTCATATCAGGGACTTTTTGTCCGGTTTGCCCTTGAAATCCATTGTCCATCAACCATTCCCGAACAAATTCTTTTGAAAGTTGCTTTTGTTTTTCGCCTCTTGCAAAACGTTCAGCATAGCCATCTGCGTAGAAGTAACGGGAAGAATCGGGAGTATGGATTTCGTCAATCAGATAGATTTTGCCGTCTTTTTTTCCGAACTCATATTTAGTATCTACGAGTATCAATCCTTTTTCAGCGGCCATTTCTGTGCCACGCTGAAATAGGGCATAAGTATATTTTTCCAGCAGTTCATAATCTTCCCGGCTCACCAGGCCTTGGGTGATGATCTCTTCTTTGGAAATATTTTCGTCATGTCCTTCATCTGCTTTTGTAGTCGGAGTGATAAGCGGAGAGGTGAATTTTTGATTTTCTTTCATGCCCTCAGGTAAGGGAAGGCCACAAAGAGTCCGTTCGCCTGACTTATAAGCTCTCCATGAACTACCGGTCAGATATCCGCGAATCACCATTTCAACTTTGAAAGGTTCACATTTATGTCCAACAGTAACCATTGGATCCGGAGTTGCGATTTTCCAGTTCGGAACAATATCCGAAGTCGCATCCAAAAATTTGGCTGCAATTTGATTCAATACCTGTCCTTTATAAGGAATGCCTTTGGGTAATACCACATCAAATGCTGAAATCCGGTCGGATACCAACATGACAAGATATTCGTCCTTGATGTTGTATACGTCACGCACTTTTCCTTTATATACACTTTTTTGTCCGGGGAAACAGAAATCTGTTTTTACAATAGCATCCATACTTTAAATATTTAATGTTCTACTCTTCAAATGTTAAGGGAGATGGGTTTTCATCCTTGGTTTTAAGTCCTTCGTCGTTGTACGCTTTTACAATTTCTTTTACCAGCCTGTGACGGACAATATCTTCTGAATTAAACTCGACAAAGGCAATTCCTCTGATGTCTTTCAAAATTTTGAAGGCATGAATTAAACCGGAGTCACTTCGTCTTGGCAAGTCGATTTGACTCATATCCCCCGTGATCACAAATTTAGCACTGACTCCCATCCGGGTCAGGAACATCTTCAGCTGATTGCGGGTCGTGTTCTGTGCTTCGTCCAGAATAACGAAAGAATCATTTAATGTGCGTCCGCGCATGTATGCCAGGGGAGCAATCTGTATCACTTCAGTTGTCAGATATTCTTCCAGTTTCTTGGGTGGAATCATATCCGAAAGTGCATCGTACAGGGGTTGTAAATAAGGGTCTACTTTCTCTTTCATATCGCCGGGTAAAAATCCGAGACTTTCTCCGGCTTCAACGGCAGGACGGCTCAGTACAATTTTTTTTACTTCCCGGTTGCGCAAGGCTTTTACTGCCAAGGCAATAGCTGTATAGGTTTTTCCCGAACCTGCCGGACCTGTAGCAAAGAGCAGATCGTTCGTTCTGGCTAACTCCACCAGTTTACGCTGGTTGGCTGTACGGGCTCGGATAGCTTTACCTGCATTTCCATACAAAATAACTGATTCGGCATCTTCCGGATCGGTAACGACATTGTCCTCCAGGATAATGCGTTTCAGATTAGCTACCGTTAGCATGTTGTAGCGATGGTAGTGTTCTAACAGAGCTGTGATTTTATTATTTAAAATTTCGATATCATTGATTTCCCCCTGCATGATGATTTCATCTCCTCGTGCAATGATTTTTAATTTGGGAAAATATTCTTTTAATAGATTAAATTTTGAGTTGTTAACTCCATAAAAATCAATGGGATCTATATTTCCTATACTTATTCTTTTCTCGATCATGAAACTTCAAATAAATAGCTTATTTTTGCAGCTGCAAATTACTAAAAAAACGGTGAATGATACACGATTAACGTTTAAAGATTTTGATTGTTTCAGATAAACGTTTGGTTTGTAGTTTTATAAGATCGGATATGAAAGATTTGGAGAAAAAAAAAGCAGCATTTGCAGAATTATTAGAAATTATTGCTACTCTGCGTATCCAGTGTCCCTGGGATAAAAAACAAACCATGGAGTCGCTGAGGGCCTTGTCCATTGAAGAGGTTTATGAATTGGGAGATGCTGTATTGGATGGTGATATGGCGGAAGTAAAGAAGGAACTGGGGGATTTATTGATGCATATCGTATTTTATGCTCAGATAGGGGAGGAACAGCAGGTATTTGATATAGAAGATGTATTGAATGGTATTTGTGAAAAGTTAAAATACAGACATCCTCATATATATGGAGATGTAAAGGTGGAAAATGCCGAAGAGGTTTTACAGAATTGGGAACAGCTGAAACTGAAAGAAAAAGGACGTAAACATAAAGTATTGGAAGGGGTGCCTATTTCTTTACCGGCTTTGGTGAAATCTTACCGTATTCAGGACAAAGCCCGGGGTGTGGGATTTGATTGGCAACGGCGGGAGGACGTTTGGGAAAAAGTGAAAGAGGAATTGAAAGAATTTGAGGATGAAGTGGGAAAGGCTGATCAGAAAAGGATGGAAGAGGAATTTGGGGATTGTCTGTTTGCCATGGTGAATGCTGCCCGTTTGTATGGTATTAATCCGGAAAATGCTCTGGAAAAAACCAACCGGAAATTTATTGCCCGTTTTGGTTATATAGAAGATAAAGCCAGGGAGGAAGGAAAAAAATTGCAGGAAATGAGTCTGGAAGAAATGGAAGAATTCTGGCAGGAAGCTAAAAAAGAATTGAAAGAAAATGTCTGATTATTTTTGAATTTAATATAGAATGGACTTGACGGGAAAATGGAAATATATTGAAAACTATGGATATGGAGTTGCAGAAGGGGAGTTGTATCTGAAGCAGGAAGGGGGGAATTTGTCGGGAAGAATTGTATTTGCTGATAAACTGGAAGGAGAACGTTCTTATATGATACAGGAATTTTTGCAGGGAAATATAGAGGGATGCAAGGTAAGGCTGGAGGCTATTGAGTTTGATATCATCCATTCTGATTATCCGATTACTTATGAACTGGACAGTTGGTTCGGGATGTTGGTGGACGAAAATACAATCAAGGGAGTCAGTAAAGATATACAAGGTGTAGAGGGCTATTTTGAGTTTGAACGGATGTAATGTTTAAAAACACATACAGATTTTATTGAAAGTTGACGAAAGTCAGCTTTTTTTTTATTCTTTTCTTTTATATTGCCTTGGCTATTAATCTAAAACAAATACAGCTTATGTCTAAAATAAAAAAACATCCGGTCTTAGATATTCCTGTCAGGGAAAAAGTCATTTTTAAGTATAACGGTCAGGAGATTGAAGGAGAGAAAGGGTATACCATTGCTGCTGCTTTGCATCAGGCTGGTTTCCCTGTACATAGTCATAGTCTGGACGGACGTGAACGTTCTCTGGAGTGTGGTATTGGAAAATGCGGAGCTTGTGAAATGTTGGTGGATGGAAAAATTCGCCGGATTTGTATCACGAAGGTTGACGGAGTAAAGGAGGTAAAGGAAGTGACAGAGGATTTTATGGCTAAAAAGGTAAAGAGCCCGGTTGTGGATAAGAAAAAGATCTTGCGTACAACGGTGGTCATCATTGGTGCGGGGCCGGCAGGTTTAGCCGTAAGGGAAGAGTTTAATAAATATGGAGTGGATAATATTGTTATCGACAATAATGATAAAACAGGGGGACAATTTACTATGCAAACCCATCAATTCTTTTTCTTTGAGAAAGAAAAACGTTTCGGTGGTATGCGTGGGTTTGATATTGCTAAAACATTGGCAGGAGAGAATACAGATGGTATTTATCTGAATTCTACGGTTTGGGATTTGCTGGAAGGCAAGCGGGTGGCTGTTAAAAATATTCAGACTGAGGAGATTTTTTTTGTGGATGCCGATTATCTGGTTGTGGCTACAGGAGCGGTTCCGTTTATGCCTGCTTTTGAAAATGACGATTTGCCGGGAGTATATACGGCTGCCGTTGTACAGAAGATGATGAATAATGAATTGACTTTACTGGGTAAAAATGTGTTGACGATCGGAGCAGGTAATATTGGTTATCTGACCTCTTATCAATTGATGCAAGCCGGAGCAAATGTAAAAGCTATCCTGGAAGCTATGCCGAAAGAGGGCGGTTTTCCTGTGCAGGCAAATCGTGTACGGCGTTTGGCCATTCCCATTCTGACTTCCCATATGTTGCTGAAAGCAATTCCGAATAAAGAACACAATGGCATCATCGGAGCTGTTATCGCGCGGTGTGAAAATTTTAAGCCGGTACCCGGAACGGAAAAAGTAATAGAAGGAATAGATGTGATCAATATTTGTACTGGTCTGATCCCGGATAATCAGTTGCTGAGTAAGGGCAAGGAGGTCTTTGGCGGACATTGTTTTGCTGCCGGCGATGCTATCCGGATTGGCGAGGGTACCAGTGCTGTTCTGAAAGGACGTCATACAGCTATGCAGATCATGATGGAATTGGGAGTACGTTTGAATTATGATGATTATCTGTTGTTATCCAAAGAATATATCGATTCGCAACAACATCCGCTGAAGGTTTTGGGTGAACCGCGGTTACCGGATGAAAACCGTCGTTTGACCCGTGGATTTGTTCTGGCTGATTGTTTGTATGGTTTTGCCTGTAATCCCTGTTCTTTTGCCTGTACGCATGGAGCGATCACTAAAAGCTCTACTTCATCCGTGCCGGAAGTTGATTACGGAAAATGTATCGGGTGTATGGATTGTGTATACCAGTGTCCGGGTTTGGCTATATTCGGTTACGATTTACGAAAGGATAATCTTTTCCTGCCGATAGAATACGAAGTACAGGAGGGAACAGAGGTTTTTCTGGTGAATAATAATGGAG
>CAJMQA010000016.1 GCA_905215395.1 uncultured bacterium
ACCTCCCCTTTAAAAGAATAAATATGGAAAAATCCTTCATATCCGGAAGTATTTTCCGGAATCTCTTTTTTGGGCAGACTGTTCAGAAACTCATTCGCTACAGTGATGGAATTCACCATTTTATTTTTGGCATAACCGGGATGAAAATTTTTTCCCTTAAATACGATTCTGGCATTAGCAGCATTAAAATTTTCAAATTCCAGTTCTCCCAAGCCTCCGCCATCTACCGTATAAGCAAATTTTGCGCCGAACTTCCGGACATTGAAATGATCGGGGCCCTCTCCGATTTCTTCATCCGGCGTAAAGCAAACAGATATTCTGCCATGTTTAACTCCAGGGTTTCGGACCAAGTATTCCATGGCGGTCAAAATCTCAGCAATCCCGGCCTTATCATCAGCTCCCAACAGAGTGTCTCCATCAGTAGTGACCAGGGTCTGACCGATATAATTCAGTAATTCAGGAAATTCTTCAGTTGCAAGTATAATTCCCTTTTCCCGGTTCAGTACAATGTCATTTCCGGCATAGTTCTCTATGACCTGAGGGTTTACATGTTTACCACTCATTTCGGGACTGGTATCCATGTGAGCAATAAATCCTACAGCCGGAACTTCTCTCTCCGTATTCGAAGGCAGAAAACCCATTACATATCCGTAATCGTCTACACTCACATCCTGCAATCCCAACTCCTTCATTTCTTCACACAACAGACGCGCAAATACCATCTGTCCGGGAGTACTGGGATTCAATCCCGTACCCGGATCAGATTGTGTACCATACTTAACGTATCGTAAAAAACGCTCAACAACGTTCATAAAAGATTTCCTAATCAATAGGCTTTCGCGATCAATACCCTTTTATGTGACGGTTTTCCGGTCACCATATCCACCCCTTCTTCGTCAGGGCTGTCGAATGGAATACAACGAATGGTAGCCTTTGTTTCGGCCTTTATTTTCTCTTCTGTTTCTGCAGTGCCATCCCAATGACACAAAAAGAAACCGCCTTTGGATTCCAGCAAATTTTTAAACTCATCGTAAGAATCCACTTTTGTAATCATACTATCACGGAAATTCAAAGCTTTCTGATATATATTCTCCTGAATATCCTCCAATAATTTCTCAACATATGCTTCAACTCCGTCAAAAGCCACTGTTTCTTTGGTCAGGGTATCACGACGTGCCACTTCAATCGTACCATTCTCCAGATCACGCTCCCCGATAGCCAGACGTACCGGCACACCTTTCAGTTCATAATCGGCAAACTTCCATCCCGGTTTTTGGGTATCCCAGTCATCATATTTTACTGAAATGCCCTTGGCTCTTAGTTTATCGAGAAGTCCATGTACTTTTTCTGAGATTTTCCCCAATCCCTCTGCGCCTTTATAAATCGGAACAACGACAACCTGTATCGGGGCCAGTTTCGGAGGCAAGACCAGGCCGTTATCATCAGAATGAGCCATAATCAACGCTCCCATCAAACGGGTAGATACCCCCCAGGAAGTAGCCCAAACATAATCCAGTTTTCCCTCCTGATTAGTAAACTGCACATCAAAAGCTTTTGCAAAATTTTGTCCCAGAAAATGGGAAGTTCCTGCTTGCAAAGCTTTTCCGTCCTGCATCAAAGCCTCAATCGTATAAGTCTCCAAAGCACCGGCAAACCGTTCACTCTCACTCTTACTTCCCATAATCACAGGCACAGCCATCCACTTCCGGGCAAATTCAGCATATACCCGTACCATCTGGTTAGCCTCTGCCAATGCCTCCTCCCGGGTAGCATGAGCAGTATGTCCTTCCTGCCAAAGGAACTCAGCCGTACGCAAAAACATTCGGGTTCGCATTTCCCAACGCATTACATTCGCCCATTGATTACACAAAATAGGCAAATCCCGATACGATTGTATCCAGTTTTTATATGTATTCCAAATAATTGTTTCAGAAGTCGGACGAATGATATACTCTTCCTCCAGTTTTGCAGCAGGATCAACAACAACTCCTCCTCCGTTCGGATCATTCTTCAAACGATAATGGGTAACAACAGCGCACTCCTTAGCAAAACCCTCTACATGATCGGCTTCTTTTGAGAAAAAAGATTTTGGGATCAGCAATGGGAAATAAGCATTAACGTGTCCGGTTGCCTTAAACATATCGTCCAGTTGTCTCTGTATTTTCTCCCAAATGGCGTAGCCATAGGGTTTAATGACCATACATCCTCTGACAGCGGACTGTTCTGCCAACCCAGCCTTAACCACTAATTCATTATACCATTGTGAATAATCTTCACTTCTTGATGTTAAAAACTTTCCCATCTTCTTATTATTTGATAAAACGGGAGCAAATTTAAGGAAAAAAATAGTAGATGTCACCGAAAATGTTTATTTTTATTCCAACGTTTGACATTCCTATTGATTTTTCACAGTCATTATGGGACAAAGCATTAGGCTTGGTACACTTTTTGATAACATATAAAAGTAAAACAAATTTATTAATAATAGCAACATGAAATCCCTTTTATACATAGCAGTATTTGTCTTTATAACCATGTCCTGCTCCACAACCCGGAATTTCAGCAATGCCATGGAAGATGATATCTATTTTGTTCCGGGCAAAAAATCGCTGGTGCTACAGGAAGTGGAAAACATGACAGGCCAAGAAACCGATGTCGGCAGAAGCAGCGATCTTTCTGCCTATCCGGAAACAACTTCCCGTTCCCGGGGAAGCAGTACTCCCCCTGCTACCTTTTCGCCGGATACCAAAGTCATCAACCGACAAACCGGAAAAACAGAGCAGGTAAACATCCATGATCTCACAAATCAGGCAACAGAAATGTTAGCTGACAATAATGAAATCAATACTACTTTATACAGTAATACAGGATACTGGATCGGAGGTTACAAAGGAAATGCTTCGGATTTAGAAGAAATACAACGGATCATCAATATGTATCCCAATGGATTCGGTTTTTTCAGCTCCAACGGTCAGGATATTGCCCTCAATCTTTCTTTCGATCCGGACTGGAATGTATATACCGATGACGGGCGTTTTTGGTGGTTCCCTTCTAACACTAATATAGAATTTTACTCTAGTTTACTTTTTGGAACCTATCCGAAATACATCTGGACAGTCGTTTGGGATAATCCACGTTTTGACAGTTGGGCATTCAACAATACGTTCAACAATTGGGGGTTCCGTTTCGGCTGGTCTTCTCCGGGCTGGGGTCTGAGTTTCGGCTGGAATTCCGGTTGGTACGATCCTTGGTATGCCTGGAACGGAAGTTGGTATAATCCATGGTATGGTTACTATCCAGGCTGGGGTCCGGGTTGGGGTTATCATCCTCACTGGCATCACCCGCATTGGAATTATCCCCATTGGGGAGGTGGTAGCCACAGGCCTGACTGGGGAACTCCCGGCAACCGTCCGCATCGTCCGATTACAGGTCTCCGGCCCAACAATGGCGGAGGTTCTGTCGGCAGTATGCGCCCCAATAACGGTAACTCATATCGTCCAGGCAGTAGCACTACGCGTCCGAATACCGGTAACATGGTACGTCCGGGATCCACGGCAGGCTCCGGAATAAGCCGGCCCAACAGTGGTAGTGTAACCCGTCCGAATACTGTCCGCCCGAATACGCCGACAATTACCCGTCCGGGAACTCAACCCAATGTCCGCCCAGGGACTCCGGCAAGTAATGACAGGTATACCCGTCCGACAGTACAACCCACGACAAGACCAACAACCCGGCCTACAACACAGCCGACGACAAGACCAACGACAAGGCCTTCAAATACAGGCAGCCAGTACAGCCGACCGACAACACCGAACCGACCGACACAGTCCACAAACAATAGGTATACAAGGCCATCAGGCAATAGTAATCAATATACCAGACCGTCGACAACAAACAGGTCCTCCGGTAATGTAAAGAATTATTCACGGCCGCAAAATAATTACCGGCCAACTTATAATAACAACAGTACCTCCAACTACACTCCGCCAAGAAGGAGTTCTTCCGGAAGCAGTTATATGCCCTCCAGAAGTAATAATGGAAACAGAGGTGTCAGTAGGCCTACACCAACAACCAGGCCGACAAGAAGATAAGAATGAACTCTTTTAATAAGTAAGTTTATGAAACAATTTTATATACTCCCGGCATTGCTCCTGATGGGAAGCCTTGCTTTCGGACAAACTTTGGATGACGCTGTCAGATTCTCACGCCTGTCAAATACCGGCAGTGCCCGTATGACAGCTATGGGAGGGGCTTTCGGAGCTCTCGGGGGCGATATATCCTCCCTCAGTTTCAATCCGGCAGGTATCGGAGTGTTCCGTAAATCCGAAATCGCCTTTACTCCCAGCCTGAACTTTTCAAATACAGAATCCGGACACGGTTCTATTCCCAAAAATTCCTTTCAGATTGGACAACTAGGGGCAGTCTTCGGATTCTATTCACCCAACTTCAACTGGAAAGGTTTTAATTTTGGCATCAATTATACCAATCTGAATAACTTCAACCGGAAGCTCCACCAATTTGTAGAAAATTCACCTACTTCCATTACAAATGTGTGGGCGGACAATGCGTACGGATTAAACCCCAACCAATTAAGTAACCTGGGAAGTGCCCTGGCATTTGATACCCGGCTTATATATGTCGGGGTTGGAGAACCTGAATACAGATATTATTCTGTACTGGAAATGCAGGACAAGGAAACTGAAGAATTGGTAACAATGCCTGTTAATCAGGACAAAAGAATCACAGAAGAGGGATATCAGGGAGAATATGCTTTTTCCTTCGGTACTAATTATAAAGACAAACTGTATCTGGGAATAACAGTCGGACTACAATCCATATTTTACAAGACCAAATCAACCTATGTAGAGCTCCCTGAAGAAAACTCTCCTACCGGACTGAATGTATTCAGTTACGATGAAAATACAAAGCTCAACGGAGTGGGTACCAATCTGAAGTTCGGAGTTATTTACCGTCCGATCCCGCAACTCCGGATCGGCGCCTCCATCCATACTCCAACCTGGTATAATATGAACTACGACTACACTTCAAGTTTAGCCTCCTGGTTCCTCGACACAGATCCTAATCAGGGAAGAGACGAGAAAGAGTATGCCCAATGGGGAGACTTCTCTTTTGATTACAATATGAAAACTCCCTGGAGGGCTATTCTGAGTCTGGCAACAGTATTGCAACAACACTTCATCCTCAGTGCCGACTATGAATACGTCAACTATACCAGTGCTAACTATAGTGAGAGTTCTGACAATTACGACTATATTTATGAAAATCAGGACATAAAAGATCTTTTACGGGCAACTCATAATTTCCGTTTCGGTAGTGAGTACCGTTTTAACAGTGTATTCAGCCTGCGCGCCGGATACAATTACCAGGCTAGTCCTTACAAAAACAATAAAGAAAATAACAAAATTCAATCTGTTTCTGCGGGTGTGGGTCTGAATTTCGGAGTATTCTATTGCGACGCCGCTTACACCCACAAATACAGCAAGGGGGAAAGTATATTTTACAGTGGATATGCTCCTATTGCCGGAAACTACTATTATTACAGTGCCATCCCGGTTACCAATAGATATTACAACAACGAAGCACGCATAACCTTAGGAGTAAGATTCTGATATCAATTAGCCTATTTACCATGTACAAGAAACTCAATGATATGAAAAGTTGGAGGAGTAATTAAAATAATTTACCGGGAATTGATTACTTTTGCCTCCGCATTCTTGAACTCAATAGATAACATGGCGAAAAAATTTTACATCGAAACTTACGGATGCCAGATGAATGTGGCGGACAGTGAAGTGGTTGCAGCAATTCTGACAGCTAAAGGTTTTGAACATACCAAAGATAAAAACGAGGCAGATATTATTCTGGTTAACACCTGTTCGGTCAGGGAAAACGCCGAACAGCGGGTACGCGGACGCGTACAGGGATTTTCGGAAATCCGGAAACGCAATCCCCGGCTTTTGGTCGGCGTAATGGGTTGTATGGCAGAACGTCTCGGGGAAAAACTGTTCGAGGAAGAAAAAAATGTCAACATTGTAGTCGGACCAGATGCTTACATGGATCTGCCACTTTTAATTGAAAAAGCCGGTAAAGGCGAAAAAGCCATCAACATTGAATTATCCACAAGCGAAACCTATAAAGATATTTGTCCTTCCCGCATAGACGAGACTGCCATTTCCGGATTTGTATCTATCATGCGTGGTTGCAATAATTTCTGTACCTACTGCATTGTTCCTTATACCCGCGGACGTGAACGCAGCCGCAGTCCTCACAGTATTGTCAGTGAAGTCATTGACCTCCAACGCCGGGGATACAAGGAAGTAACACTGCTGGGACAAAATGTCAACTCTTATCTTTACAAAGATGAGTCCGCGGAAGTGGATTTCCCGGCTTTGCTTGAGCTGGTTGCCCGTACAGTCCCTGGTATGCGTATCCGTTTCGCCACTTCCCACCCGAAAGATATGAGCGATGCCACTTTGGAAACCATAGCCCGCTGGCCGAATATTTGCAAGGCGATTCATCTGCCGGTTCAATCGGGAAGCAATACCGTTCTGAAGAACATGAACCGGAAATACACCCGGGAATGGTACCTCGATCGCATTGCTGCCATCCGGAGGATCATTCCCGATTGCGGTATCTCTACCGATGTATTTGTAGGATTCCACAATGAAAGTGAAGAAGATTATCAGCAAACCCTTGACCTGATGCGTGAAGTAGGCTTCGATCTGGCATATATGTTCAAATATTCGGAGCGTCCGGGCACCGTCGCTTCCAAACGCTTACCCGACAATGTAGACGAAGAAACCAAAAGCCGGCGTTTACAGGAACTAATCGATCTGCAAACCGGCTGGTCCCACGAAAGTAACCGGAGAGATATCGGGAAAATCTTTGAAGTATTGGTAGAAGGGGTTTCGAAAAAAAGTCCGGACGAAATGTTCGGCCGGAGCAGTCAGAACAAGGTTATCGTTTTTCCTGCCCAGGGAATTCCGGTCGGTAGTCTGGTAAAAGTCAGAGTAAAAGAATGTACTTCTGCTACCCTGATGGGAGAAATAGTAACAGAATAATAAATTTTCACTCATGCATCGCAAATTACAGAATGAAGAACTGAACCGTATCAGTACCGAAGAATTCAAAGAAGCCCGGAAACTACCTGTAACCATTATCCTGGACAACATACGCAGTCAGAATAACGTGGGTTCGGTGTTCCGTACTTCCGATGCTTTCCGGATTGAAAAGATATACCTCTGCGGAATCACCTCAACTCCGGAGAACAGGGAAGTCCATAAGACAGCCTTGGGTGCAGAAGATGCCGTCAACTGGGAATACAACAGGGATACTCTTTCTGTTGTCGAAAAATTAAAATCAGAAGGTTATCTGATCTATTCTGTCGAACAAGCGGAAAACAGTACCTCACTCGAAAATTTCCAGCTCGCTCCGGATCAAAAATATGCACTGATATTCGGAAACGAAGTAAAGGGAGTACAGCAGGAAGTCATCGACCAGAGTCACGGATGCATTGAAATCCCTCAATTCGGAACCAAGCATTCTTTCAACATCTCAGTGACCGCAGGTATTGTGCTTTGGCAAATCGTCACTCCCTGGCTAAAGGCATTATAAAGCTGCTGTTTTCATCGCTGTGACAATCTTCACTGCCTCAACAGCAGCCTGCACATCATGCACCCTTAAAATATCCGCACCCTTCATCAAAGAGATGGTATTCAATACGGTAGTACCGTTCAAAGCCTGATCCGCCGTAGTTCCCAATAATTTATATATCATTGATTTTCTAGAGATTCCAACCAGTAAAGGATAACCCATAGCCTTATAACTATCCAGGCCTTGCATCAACTCATAATTATGAGCCAGGGTCTTACCGAAGCCAAAACCAGGATCCAGTATGATATTATCGAATCCGGCTGCATTCAGCTTCTCTATGCGTTTGGTAAAAAAATCCCGGACCTCTTTCACGACATCCTGATATACAGGATTCTTCTGCATGGTCTGGGGAGTCCCCTGAATATGCATCATGATATAGGGAACTCCGGCTTTAGCCACATATTCAAACATATGCTCATCCATAGTACCCCCGGAAATATCATTGATGATGACCGGCCCCTGGCAGGTAATAATCTCCTCAGCAACTTTGGCCCGGAAAGTATCGATAGAAACGACAGCGTGGGGATGATATTTACGGATCAGTTCCACCGCCAACGATAAACGTCCGATCTCTTCTTTTGCGTCAACAAAAGCTGCCCCCGGCCGGGTTGAATAAGCACCAACGTCAATAATACCGGCACCCTCCTCCACAATCTGATCAATCCGTTCAATTATTTTTATTTCACTCAGATATTTTCCTCCGTCATAAAAAGAATCGGGAGTAATATTCAGAATCCCCATAACAACCGGAGTCGTCAAATCCAATTCCTGTGTACCAATTTTCATTCTGCAATTATTTTAATGTTTTCCCTCCTCCCCTTTCACATCTCATTTGAATTCACTAATTTTACACGTTCAAAATAACAACTTGTTTTTTACATTTCACAATGTAATTTGATATTTTATGGTCGATACTGCGCAAGAATATGATATAGTGATTGATACGTGCACAGATATTTTCATCAAAAAAATGCACGATTACGGTACGGCATGGAGAATTTTACGTCAGACTTCCCTCACTGACCAGATCTTTATCAAGGCAAACCGGATTCGGAGCATAGAAGAAACGGGTGTTTGTAAGGTCAATGAGGGAATCATTCCTGAATTTATCGGAATCGTCAACTATTCCATTATGGGGCTGATTCAACTGGAACTTGGCCCCGGAGATGACAACAAGTCGGAGCAATCACACATCAAAGATTTATACGAAAGTTATTTTCAAAAGGCCAAAGCCTTGATGCTGAACAAAAATCACGATTACGGAGAAGCATGGAGAAGCATGCGAATCAGTTCCTACACGGATTTAATCCTGATGAAAATCAAACGTACCAAACAAATTGAAGACAATCAGGGAAACACATTAATTTCGGAAGGAATCGATGCCAATTACTATGACATGATCAATTATGCAGTTTTTGCTTTAATTCGTTTAATTGTCGAAGAAGAAAAATAATAATAATCTATCTCAAAACCTTATTGTGTGTGCTATGAAACTATTGAGAAATATTTGCAGGATTTTAGTCGGTATTCTTTTTATCTATTCAGGGTTCGTCAAAGGCGTGGATCCTCTGGGATCGGATTACAAATTTACAGATTATTTTAATGCTTTCGGAATGAGCTGGATGGGAGTTACAGCCCTGTTTTTCTCTTTTCTTCTTTCGATGGCAGAGTTTCTAATCGGTCTTTGTTTGTTCCTGAATATAAAAACACGGATAGCTTCCTGGGGAGCTCTCTTATTCATGGGCTTTTTCACCCCGCTGACATTGATCCTGGCTATCAAGAATCCGGTAACCGACTGTGGGTGTTTCGGAGATGCACTGATCCTGACCAACTGGGAAACCTTCTGGAAAAACATTGTATTACTGGCTATGACTCTGGTTATATTTTATAACCGGAGCAAATTCAAGTCCTTATTCAATTTTCTGGAACAAACGGTGATATTGGTATGTACTATTATCCTTATGTTCAGTATACAATGGTATTCTTACCGCCATCTTCCCATTCTGGATTTCCGTCCGTATGCAATAGGTAAAAACATACAGGCAGGAATGACAATACCCGAAGGAGCTCCGCACGACGAATACGAGACAACCCTGCAATATAAAAATAAAAACACCGGCGAGGTCAAGGATTTCACCGAACAGAATTTTCCCTGGCAGGATACCGTAAACTGGGAATATGCGAATTCTGTACAAAAATTAGTCAAAGAAGGTTACAAGGCACCGATCCACGATTTCGTAATTGAACACCCCGAACAAGGCGATATCACACAGGAGGTATTACAAGACAATAATTACACCTTCCTGGTCATCTCTTACAACATCAATAAAGCGAATCCCGTACAACAGGAAAAACTCAACCGTTTAGCAACCTATGCGCAATCGAAAGGATACCGTTTTTATGGTTTGTCAGCCTCTGTTGCAGACGATGTACACAAATATACTGAGGCTCATCATGTTAATTATGACTTCTGTTCAACCGATGAAATTCAGTTAAAAACCATGATCCGTTCAAATCCGGGGCTGGTACTTTTACGGGAAGGCACCGTTATAGACAAATGGGGATCCCGGGATATACCTGAAGTAGAAGAGCTACAGGAACAGGATCTGACAGCTTATTGTCTGCAGAAGCAACAAGGAGCCACTGACAAATACCTGATTTATACTCTCGTTTTACTGTATTTCAGTTGCCTGTTCCTTTACATGACCCGGAAATACAAAAGGCAAGTAAAATAACATTCACACATAAAACAATAAATTATGAGAAAAAAAATTGTTGCCGGAAACTGGAAAATGAACAAGACTCTTCAGGAGGGTATTGAACTGGCTAAAGAAGTCAACAGCAAAGTAAAAGCAGCCAATGCTAAAAATGTAACCGTTGTTGTCGGAACCCCTTTTATTCATCTTGCAGAGGTTAGTAAAGTTGTTGATCCGGCTGTAATAGCCGTCTCAGCTCAAAACTGCGCAACAGAAGCTTCAGGCGCTTACACCGGTGAGGTATCTGCAGCCATGGTTGCTTCCACCGGAAGTACTTATGTTATTCTGGGGCACTCTGAAAGAAGAAGTTATTACGGTGAGACCGATGCAATCCTGGTGAAGAAAGTTGAACGCGCATTAGAAAATAATCTGGAGATCATTTTCTGTGTAGGTGAAGTCCTGACAGAAAGAGAAGCTGCAAAACACTTCGATGTCGTAAAATCCCAACTCGTAAACGGCCTGTTCAACTTATCAGCCGATCAGTTCGCTCATGTTATTGTGGCTTACGAACCTGTCTGGGCTATCGGCACAGGTAAAACTGCTACTTCAGCTCAGGCTGAAGAGATGCATGCTTTTATCCGCAAGACCATTGCCGAAAAATACAACCAGACAGTTGCGGACAACACTTCTATCCTTTATGGAGGAAGCTGTAATGCAAAAAATGCCGACGAACTGTTCTCTCAACCTGATGTTGACGGAGGTCTGATCGGAGGTGCCTCCCTGAAAGCGGATGATTTCCTGGCCATCATAAACGCACGTCAGAATCACTAAAAGACAACTTAAAACCTATTCAAACTGCTCTCCGGAGCAGTTTTTTTTGGAGACAACGCAACCTTTTGAAAAAATTTCCATCTTATTCGTAGAATATAAACCATTAAAATATAAATGAATATGAGACGAATGTGGAAATTTGCAGCTGTATTATTGTTAATATCACCTGTATTCACAGCCTGTGACGACGATGACGACACTTATTATGTGAACAACAACTGGATGGGATACGGTAATCTGGAAAAAACGGAATCCCCAAAGGGATACATGATCCGGAGGGACGATGGATGTGGATTAGTTATCTCAAACGGCGTCATCCCTTCCCAGACAGAGGCAAACAACGGAAAACGTATCTATGCCGAATATACGGTTTTAGGGAATGCCTGGGAAAATAACAATTCCCTGGATGCCCCGATGGATTATTACGTACATCTGAATTACCTGCGTGAAGTCTTGTGCAAAAATCCTGTAAAACAATCTTTTATCGACGAAAATACAGAGCACAGGACCGACAGTATAGGTAATGATCCGATCAATATCCTGCGTGCATGGTTTGGCGGCAAATACCTGAATATAGAATTTAAAATTCCGGTGAAGGAAAATTCTTCAACCAAACATTTTATCAATCTGGTGCAGGATGACATTACCTTACATAACGACTCGGTATACATCACTCTCCGCCACAATGCATATGGGGAAACGCCGGATAAAAACAAATGTTACTGGAGTTTCGGACAGGTATCCTTCGACCTGACATCCATCGTTCCGGCCGGTCAGACTTCAGTTCCGGTAAAACTAATCTGGACTGAATACAGTAAAACCTCATCTGAAAAGGTTGACAAGTCTGACAGCGGGACTTTTACCCTAAAAGTAAGCGCCACTCCGACAGCCACCTCAGGCCTGAATCAGGGAGACGCCCAAACCAAAATCACAACCCAGGAAATCCTGGATATCGAATAATAAATTCACAGAAAAGAGGCCGACCGAAAAGTAAAATTTTCGGTCGGCCTCATACAAAACAACAACTTAATTTCTGTATAATTCAGCCATTTTTTCGGCTAATTCTTCTCCTCTTAAACCGGAATCAACAATACGTCCCTCTTTGTCTATCAGGAACATCGCCGGGATTCCAGAGACATTGTACAATCGTACCACAGGACATTTCCATCCTTTTAAAGACGAAACCTGTTGCCAGTTCAAATCGTGTTTTTCAATGGCATTGGTCCAGTTCTCTTTTTTATCATCCAGAGAAACACTCAGAATTTCAAAACCTTGCGGATGATATTGTGCATATATCTTTTTCAGGTTCGGAACCTCTTTCAAGCAGGGGGCACACCAGGAAGCCCAAAAATCCAGTAACACATATTTGCCTTTAAAATCAGACAAGGCAATCTCTTTCCCTCCAGGCGAGGATAAAATAAAATCCGGAGCCGAGTTTCCGGCAAGGGTTTGTTTCATCCTTACAAGGGTTTCCCGAAGACGCACTCCGGGGGCTGATGCTTGTATCCGTGAAGACAACAGATTAAAAAATTCCTCGGTTTTTTCTACCCCCAAATCCTTTGCAAGGACCTGATCTAAAACAATAGCAGCAGTATATGAATCCGGATGATTCCGAACCAGGGTATCCAGGATTGCAGTTTTTTTCGCCTTTGCATTCAGATACATCTGTCCAATGGAATCACGCATTTCCGGGCTAAGGTCTTTTTCCTGTCCAATAAAGGAAATCGCCAGCATGGTCAACATTTCATCTTTTTGTGCATTCATAAAGATCCGGTACCATTGCTGTTCCGGGCTACCTTGAATATCTACTTTCAAATTTTCAAAAGTCTTTCCTTTAATCTCTTTTTTTATTGTTGTACAATTTACCTGGATAGGTTGTTCATCCAGCAGAAAATGGTAAGGGGTGCCGTTCACTACTAATAGCCGCTCACCTGGCTCTGTCAATTCATTTTGCAAATAAAATGTGCCATCTTTCACCACAGCAGAATCCAATGTCTCATACTCTTTATCCCCCATTGTTTTTTTCAGATAAACCACTTTTCCGTTTCCGTCAGCCCAGGTGCCTTCAATCACATAGCCTTCCGGTTTTCCTGTACAAGCTGCGATTCCCAATACGATTCCCAGATATCTCAAATAATTCAACATATTACTTCTTTTTTTTCAATTTCAAATCAATGGTATAAGTATGCAGAGGTTGCAGTTCTGCATCATAAATCAAAATAAAATTTTCATCCAAGGCAACCTTCCATTTCTGACCGGAGGCCAACTCCCATCCCTCCATTCTCTCCGGAAAAAAATAAGCCAAAGGAATTTTACCCACATGTTGTTCTTTTATACCGTCCCCATTCACCCGTATCATATCCAGTTGTTCGTTTGTACGGATAGTAATCCTACAATCCTTTCTTTTTCGTAACATAGAGATTTCATATCCTTTTTCTCCGGGAATTTCCTGCAAACGTACATCCCATTTCGGGTCACCATAATAGGCCAAAACATCCCGCTCGTGTACAAATCCCAGTTCATCTTTCGAAATCTCCGTCTTTTGCAGCTTCTCTTTCATTTTTAGACGGACTACCTCTTCGGCAAAACCTCCGTATTTATCAAATTCATAACTACATTCCAACAACCTGGTATCCCAGCTATATTGCTGAAATACAATATCCTGCTGATTCAAGTACACTGCTTCAGCCAAAGTCAGCTCTCCAGGCGTGCGCATCCAATATTTCAGGGCTCCCCACCCATTCCGTCCATACCAAGTCGGAACCACATAGCCCAGCATAGCTGTAGCCCCGCCACCTTTCATCCAGGCAACAGCCATACTTTCCCGGCTGTTATCGACATTTCCGATCAGACAATTACCGGCAGGAAAATATACTCTGGGTTTTGCAGTATGAGGAAAATATTCAGGCTGAACAAAGCTGGCATACAACTCTCCGTGCCGGCAACGGACATCCCCGGTAGAAAAAGGCATCTCCAGATTTTTTTCCGTAGCATGTGAAGAAGTGACAATCAAATCCGGATCCAATTCTATCCATTTCTCCCGGAATTTTGCCAACAATTGCCAGGATTGCAAATGATATATCTGAACATCTCTTCCATTTCCCGTTTTCTCCCCCCATACACCTTTTGTTCCGTCATCCAACCAGACTAAACGGTCAAACCATTTGGCCCGGGCCACTTCTCCCGTCGTACTTAATGCAGAATGTATAATAAAAGGACGGCTACTATTCTCTACCATCCGCAAAGCATCCGTGGCATCGTATCCGGTAATCACTCCCCAAAGATAATCTGCAAAAATATCATCATCCATCTTCCGGCTCAGTTGATGACCTTTAATAATAAAATCACGGTTCAAGCGTTCAGGTTTCTCTACAACCGCAACATAACGAGGATGTATTTTCTGTAATTCCTCCAATAACTCCTCGGGATGTTGTTCATATATCAGGCATTCAGCCTGGTGTTTCTGCTGCAATTTCCGAACCACTTGCATCCAGACAGAATCATTCATTACCTCCCGGCTACACAGGATGACATACTCCATGGGTTTCAATTTCCGGGAAGCAGCTGTTACCGGGAGCAAGACTCCCAGTAACAATACAATGTTCAACCACCGTATAATATTTATACCCCTCATTTTATCTAAAATTTAAAGTCTTTAAACCGCTCTTCCTGTGCTTTCTGCAAAACCTGATAACAATGTTCTGCCTCTTCTGCTTTTTCCGGCTCACCGTTTTTACGATATAATTTTGCCAGCACATCATATAAATTATAAGGTATCGAAGTTTTATTTTCCTGTTCCTGCAACAATTCTGTTTTTCTCAAACACAACTCCAGCAAAACCTCATTTGTCGTATGATCTGCCAGCCAGTCATACACATTCTTCAGGTATAAAGTTTCATTGCCCAACAAAAGCAATTCGTCTCCCACAGTCAGCCAGTCAACCACTTTTTCAGCATTCTCCTGTAACTGGGCATCCCGTATAGCCAGCTTCAACATCCACTGTGAAGTATTTTTCAAGGAATTCTTTTTCAACAATTCCCTGATCTTTTCCACTTGTTCATTTATTAAACGAACCGAATCCTCCGTACCCTTCAAAGGAGCTTTCACAATCTCCTCTATCGCTTTGCGCATTCCCCTGGACAATTGTGCTTCCAAAGCTGCCCGATCCACTTTCAACATATATTGATATTTATCGAGATTATTAACCACGAAATGGTAAGCCTCACTATACGGATCATTAATATACTCTCCCGCAATTTCCCATATTTCCTTTTCCAATAAACGTTGCACAGGAAAAGCAGCAATATAATCCAGGGCTACCCGTCTCATATCTTCCCTACGGAAAGCCCCTCTTAAAGCAGCCATATAATCACGCACCAGTTGAACATCCCGTTCTCCAGCCTGATATTTCTTTTCCAAAGCCGGTAATGTCCTCCCTTCCATCCCGGCTTTCATCCCTGCAATCAACTGCTCAGCCTGCTGGTAACCCACCATACTATGTACAACCTCTTCTCTCCGGGGATTTATCAGAAGTAAAGTCGGAAAGCCAGGAATATAAGCCTTGAATTTTTCATACAACATTTTTCCATCCCCCTTTTCCATATTATACTTTACATTGATAAAACAGGCATTAAAAAAATCCCCTACAATTTTTTGAGGAAAGATATCCTTGGCTAATCCCTTACAAGGTGCACACCAGGATGTATAACAATCCATAAAAATTAATTTATCAGCACTCTTAGCCTGTTTCAGTACCTCATTCCAGGGGCGGTTTTCCAAAAACCGGATTCCTTCCTGCTGTGCCTTTCCCCCCATAGCTATCCACAAGCAAATCCCCAACCATATTATTTTTTTCATACTATCTGTATTTTTCGAAAAAACCTTCATCAATCTTATCCTCCGGGCAATTCTTATTTTGAGTTGCCACAACTCCCATTTTCAATACATTATCCAAATAGCTCACTAAAATCAATCCTCTCTCTTTAATTCGTGGGAAACGGCTAAATAAATTCACAAGCTCTTGCTTGGGACTAGCCGTTAAAACCGTAATATAATCAGCAAAATCCTGATCTTCAGTGGGAAACATCATCGAAGGATTTCCGTTAGTCTCTCTTCCCTTGACAAACCCTAGCAATAAAAACGGATACTGCTGTGCAGTATACTCTCCTTCGGGATCTGCCAACCACTTATCGATCCATTTCCCATTTTCCCGGGAAGCATTAAATTCTACCGGTTTCACCGGAGCCGCCCCATAAAACCCCTGAGTAAAAACGTTCTGCACCTCATTTCTGATTGCCATCCAATCTGCATCTGTCAGCATATCCATTTTCTCTCCACAATTAGAGACCACAATCCCATGTTCCCGGGTAGAAACATTCACTAACCTACGGGCATTATATGTACTCTGCGAACAAAGCGAATCGACCATAAAAATCCGGTAGTCCAGATTGGCACGCACGAAATCATCTGTATAATTCTCTAATATTGAAGTCCGTACAAATTCCAGCATCTTTTTCACTTTATCTTTATTTCCGGACTTTACAGGTGCATACCAATTGGTATAACGCCCGGTCCATGTCCTTCTTAAATCTTCTTCCTTAAAATCATACAGTACATAGGTTCCGTAACGCTCCCAGGTATCGTAAATCAGAGCTTCCAGGGAGCCCTCTTCTCCTTTCGGTAAAACATATTGCGGCTCTTCCAGACTCAAATCCGGCTTGATCTCTTCTTCGGAACAGGCGATCCCCAAGATCCCCCATAATACTAAACATCCTATATTTATGTATCTCATATTTCTATTATTTAAATTATACATCAATTACTTCTCTCCAATCCATTCACGTGGATTTGAGGTCACCAAAAAATTGTATTTGGTTTCTGAAGCCGGAAGTGACAATACATAATTAGGACTCCCTTTTCTCAATACATAGGTTTCCTTTTCTGTATAAGAGGTATAATAGACATGAACCAATTCAGGCATTCCCTGACGGCGTAAATCCCAGAAACGCATACACTCTTCAAAACACAGTTCCCTGCGCCTTTCAGTCCAGATGAACTTCACCAAATCCTCTTTATCCGTAAAATCAGCCATCGTTTTAGGTTGATAAGCCGACTTACGGATACGTCTCTCCCTCAATTTATTCAAAAGATCTATTGCATCCTGACTCACACCTTCTGCTTTGCGGGCATATGCCTCAGCAACATTCAGAACCACCTCTGCAGTTCTCCAGTTTTCATGATATCCGTTACCCATTGTCGTTCCCCGGTATTTCAGAGGATAATGGAAACCATAGAAATATTCATCTGCCTCCCAAAAGAACTCAGCTTCTTTCACATAATCCTGACAAAACCAGGCTTTTTTCCGGAGATCATCGTCCTCATAAGTCCGGATCAACGAACCTTCACCGCTATAAGAAACCCGGAATCCCAATCCCCACATAATACCTCCATCCGGATCAGAGAGATATTCATAAAATCTGCTATATGAACCAAAAGTAAACAAAATCTCTTTATTCTCAGCCAGATTCATAAAAGCATAATCGGTTATTGTTGTAGTTCCCATCTTCTCCTCACTGACCTCATTCAGATCAGTCAACTGACTATTGGCCTTCAGAAAATCTGTACCGATTTCTAAAACTTCATCCCATCTCTCCTGAAACAGGGCAATCCGGGTTGCCAGCAATTCTATAGCTGCCGGACCAATCAAATGTTTATTCGCCGAAGGCTCACATTTTTCAGCATACTCACGGGCTTTAGCGATATCTTCATTGATCTGTTGATAAACTTCTCCAATGGTTGCACGCTCTCGTGGTTCTGTCGCAATCTGAGGATGTAAACGCAGAATAACTCCCAGCTCATCCAAATTTCCTTTTGTCCAAGGCAATGCATATATATTTATCAAACAGAAATAATGATAAGCACGTAAAGCATAGGCCTGAGCTGCCAGGAAATTATAAGTCCCCTCCTCTTGAGGTTCATACTCCATAGCCGGCAAAGCATCTATAATCGTATTGCAACCAAGTATATTGGCATATCGTTTGTCCCAATAAGTATCTGTTATTTTCTCCGCGATATTCTGATGCCAAATAAATGCCTGACGCCCATCTTCATAGGTAGATTCCATTTCCTCTACCGGAGGTGTCTTTGAAGGATCCTTTTCCAATCGCCCCATTTCTATATCATCAGTCATCAAGGTTATCCAAGCCACTTCCTTATCGAAATTGGAGGGATAAGCTTCCCCATACAATACCGGAGCAAACTCCTCCACTTTTTTAGGAATCAGCAGATCTCCTGAATCTTCTTTCAGGAAATCATCACATGCGGTCTGTGAGAAAGCCAAACCCAGTAAAGCTGTATATATTACTATTTTCTTCATAATCGCAAATTAAAATGAAATGTTTACACTTAAACTATAAGTAGGGAGCACCGGGATCGTAGCCTGGGGAGTTTCAGGATCCAGACCTTCCCATTTTTTATCGGCCCATACCGCCAGGTTTGTGGCCTGGAAACGCAACATCAGGGTTGATATCCGTAACTTAGACAACAGTTTTTCCGGTACCATATAACTGAGAGCAATCATCTTCAAACGCAAATAATTGCATTTCACCACCCTTTCATCCGACAAATTGTAAAGCTCTGTCGGATAAATATAATTCATTATACCGGGACGGTGTGCACACAATCCTTCGTTCACAAAAGTTCTCTCCACATCTCTATCATAAAGAACCGGAATTTTCGTATATGCCTCATCTCCCTGCTTTTTCCATCTGTTCTTCAACTGGGTAGAGACATTGGTCAGTGGATCGAACACATTATTTTTATCTTCATACACATCCGGTAAACGTTTTACTCCTCCGATATTATAGGTAAAAGCGAAAGAAAGTGACAAGCTTCGTTTAAAAGTCAATTGTGTATCAAATCCTCCCGAAAGCTTCGGAAATATAGAACCGCTGTTAACAAGTTCCATCATCTGAGGTTCCCCCTCATGGTAAAGTTTGCCATCTTTCCCATAAAATAAAGGATACCCATTCTCCCCGGACAATCCATAGAAACGATAAGAGTACATCGAACCTACCGGTTCTCCCTCCACAGCCAGATTTCCTTGCAACAACATATCAATTTCATCCTGTCCTGTAAAATCATTTCCATTGGCCAGAGTCACCTGATTGATATTACGACCGAAGTTCAGTCCGAAATTCCATTCAAACAGCCGTTTTTTCAACAATCCCACATTCAAGAATCCCTCAAAACCTGAATTCTCCATTTTTCCGGCATTCATATACAAGATTCCCCGGCCATTTGAGGTAGCAACCGCTTTGGACATAATCAGATCGGAAGTATACTTTTTATAAACATCGAAACCTCCTTTAAGGCGTCCTTTCAACAAAGTAAAATCCACTGCTGCATTCCATGCCCGTGTCTTTTCCCAACGTAAATCGGGATTAGGTAAACGATAAATTTTCGATTTATCCAATCCACTAACACCATCCCGGCCTCCGAACTGAACGATCAGATTCGGACTGGAATCGTCATGAATATTTCCCTGTATACCGTAAGAGCCTCGGAACGAAAGATGATCTATCCATCCCACATTACTCATAAAATTTTCATTCGACAGAATCCATTTAGCAGCAACAGACCAGGTGGGCAACCAGCGGTATTTTGGATTACTACCGAACTTATTGGCTCCATCGGAACGAATATTTGCATTCAATACATAACGATTGTCATACGAGTAACTGGCCGTCCCAAAGAAAGAAGCCACTTGTGAAACCGTATTCGTGTTCGTAGGATTCAAACGTCCCGTCCGGACATAGGAATCAACAAAAGCATCGGTATAAATAGGCATAAATTTTTCTCCGAATTTCGGACTCCATCCATATCCACTAACACCAACCCCTTTATACTTATTTCCACGGATTTCCACTCCCACCATAGCATTCAAATCATGTACATGATTCAGAATCCGGATATAATTTAAGGAGTTTCTCACGGTATAACCAGTCTTATGAGTCGACACCTGATCTAATATACCTCCATAGGGTAAAACAGATTTTTTATAGGTATCGGTTGTCTCATCATAAGCATGATATTCATATCCACGGATCTTACTAATATAATACGATTGTTCTTCTCCCCAATTCCTTTGATTACTGGAAGAATTGTGATAAGAAAATGTTCCCTGGTAGGAAAAACCTCTCCATAATTTGACAGTCAGATTCAAAAGTGCATTGAAATCATTTACCTTACCCTCCTGTCCGGTATAATTCATCTCTTTCAGGATATTGTAATACAATCCGTCTCCCCGGTTATACAAAAACCAAGAACCGTCTTCACCATATGCAGGCAATGTCCTGGAACGCTGATAGGCATACTGAAACGGATTTACAGTAGCATGAAATCCATCGTTCTTTGTTGTACTGAAATCAATTTTTGCCTGAAAATCAATAAAACGGTTAAAACTACCAGCAACCTTCGCTAAACTTGTAAAACGTTCACTGGCAGAACCTCTGGCACTTCCTTCATTCTTATTATAACCTGTAGAAAAATAATAATTCATATTTTCCCCACCTCCGGATATACTCAGATTATGGGAATGAGTCACCGAATTCCGGAACAGCTCCTTAAACCAATCCGTATTCCGAGTAGCCAATTTTTGGGTCAAGGCAGAAAATTCCTTCTGGGTAATTTCCTTATTATAAAGTCGTTCCAATAATCCTTCGTAAGAATCTCCTGAAGGAATACGGGGATATTTCAAACCAGCTTCCACAATTTCTCTAGACAACTGCATGCGTTCCTGAGAATTCATGCGGTCAAAATTCCGGTAAGAAGGCCGCTGATTGATGGTAACATCTCCGCTATAGGAAACTACCGGTTTCCCGGACTTTCCTTTTTTAGTCGTGATCACAATAACTCCATTGGCAGCCTTGACACCATAAATAGCTGTTGCGGATGCATCTTTTAATACGGTTATAGTCTCGATATCCTGAGGATTTAGTCCGGCTATCGCATTTCCGATCAGATACTCAGCATCTTCACTATTCAGATCAGAAGCAGTAAATGGAACGGCCTGTTCGAGTATCACTCCGTCGACTACCCATACCGGAGCTTTATTCCCATTTATGGTAGCATTTCCCCGGATCCGGATTTTAGGAGTTGCACTCGGTTCTCCGGAGGTATTCATAACCATCATCCCGGGGATTTTACCCTGTAGCATCTGATCAATAGAAGGAGCTCCGGCAACAAAAATATCTTCTGCCTTAATCGTACTGATAGCACTGGCAGACTCCCGGCGGTTTAAAGTCTGATAACCGGTAACAACAACCTCATCCATATCCGTAACAGCCATCTTCATCACGACATTGATATTCTCCTGACCTTCCCACACTCTTGTCTGTGTACACATCCCCACAAAAGAATACACAATTTTTATTCCTTTCCTATTTTCAATGACCAGAGAATATTCTCCGTTCACATCAGTAGCACATCCGCGTACCATCCCCTCCATCACCACAGAAACTCCGGGTAAAGGTTCCCCCTTTTCATCGGTCACCTTCCCTCTCAGTATCTTTACTTTCACCTCGTCCTGCTGAAGTTGTTCTTTATGGGGTTTGATGATCACCATCCCTTCCAGGCATTCAAAAGCATAAGGTAAACCTTGCAATATCTGTTTAACCGTATTTTCCAATGAAAGATTATCTACTTTCATATTCAGGCGCACATCAGCAGCAATCTCTTCTTCGTTGAAAATAAAATAGACACCTGTCTGCTGTT
>CAJMQA010000017.1 GCA_905215395.1 uncultured bacterium
GAATCAGAGTGTGGAAAAGATTATGGATATTCTGTCCCGCTGGTATGATATCGAGGTGGAATACAGGAATGAATCGATAAAAGATCTCCACTTTACCGGAGATATCCGGAGACATGCAGATATTGCGGTAATTCTGAATGCTCTTACGGCCAGTGTCAATGTAAAATATAACCTGGAAAACAGGAAGCTGACGTTGTATTGCAATTAAAATAAACAGAGAGTGCTGGAACACCCTCTGTTCTTACTCTTCATTTCCGGAAACTGGAATCACCGGAGATGAAAATTTACTAATTAAAGATTTTCAAATTTATGGAAAAAAAATGGTATTTACTTCTTTTTCCGGATTGCCGGAGAAGAAAAATTCTATGGATTATGAGATGGAATGTGGTATTCATCTTGATTTGTACACTTCAGGTGGTTGCTGCCGGTTCGGCAGCTCAGGAAAAAGTGTCCTTAGATCTGAAGGATATGACGGTGGAACAAATCTTCCGGGAGATCAAACGGCAGACCGGACTGGACTTTGTGTACAACGAAGAACAGTGCCGAAATTTGGGGAAGATGAGTGTGAATGTAAAAGACAAACCGGTGGAGCAGGTTTTAAACGACTTGTTGCACAACCAGGGTTTTTCCTGGAGTTTGATGGATGGAATTATTCTGATTAAAGCTCAGGAGCTGCCTCAGGCCCGGAAAAAGGAATTCACCGTAAGTGGCACCGTAAAGGATGAACAAGGGAATCTGTTGCCGGGAGTGGCTATTCTGATTAAAGGAACTACAACCGGGGTTGTAACGGATATCAACGGCAGATATTCGATTGTGGTTCCGGCAGAACCTGTACATTCCCTTATTTTTTCTTTTCTCGGGATGAAAGGTACTGAGCGTAAAATTACCGGAGAACAGTCGCTGGACATCGTGCTGTATGAGGCTACGACGGAGTTGTCGGATGTGATTGTGACCGGTTATCAGAGTATCAAGCGGGAAGATGCTACCGGAGCTTTTTCTACGGTCCGTTCTGAGCAATTGGAAAAACGTTATTCGGACAATCTTATGGAGAGTCTGGAAGGCAGGATCCCTGGATTGCTCAGCTATAATACGGGAATGAATGGGGATGGCGGAAAGACACTTTCCATACGGGGGGTCAGTACATTTACAAATAATACCAGTCCTTTAGTAGTTGTGGATGGCTTGCCGATAGAAGGAACCATTGACGATGTCAATCCCAGCGATATTGCATCGATAAATGTTTTAAAAGATGCCGCTGCTGCTTCCATTTATGGAGCACGTGCCTCCAACGGGGTTATCGTTATTACGACCAAAGCCGGGAAATACAACAAAACTGAAGTGTCTGTTTCTGCAGATCTGACTGTCAATCAGAAGGTCGATTATTCCTATTTCAATTACATGAACGGGGAACAGCAGGTAGAATTAGAGAGCCAGCATTTTGCTGCTGCTTATGCCAACCCTGCTTTCGGGCCTCAGCTGAATATGATGGCCGGAATATTTACACACGGTTATCTGACTCCGGTATTTTCTCTGTACGATCAAAGATACAGCGGAAAAATAACGGATGCAGATTTGGAAAAACAATTGGGAGCGTTGAAAAAGAACGATTTTCTGAAGGATTACAAAAAAAATGTCCTGAAAAATGAATTTGTACAGCGTTATAATCTGGCTTTGCGGGGACAGACCGGTACGTTGTCGTCCAATTTTGTGCTCAATTTTAAAAACAGTAATTCAGGAATCATCAATGCTTATGACCGGAATACCAACCTGAGTTATAAAGGTAATTTCCCCGTTGCAAAGTGTCTGACCGTGGAGTTTGGTACGAACATCAATGTCAACTGGAAAAAAGAACACAACAGCGCTTACGCCTTGAATCCTTTTTCTGTACCTGCGTATACCGGCTTGTTTGACGGAGCAGGGAACCGCAATGATTACAGTACTCCGTTGGTGTATGATCAGGACGCGGCCGTTGTTTCCAATAAAGCTTTGAAGAGTATGGCTTTTAACCACCTGGACGAACTGAACCGGGATTTTATTCATACCAAACGGATCAGCAGCCGTTATTTTCTTCATGCTTTTATGAATATTATAGATGGTCTCGGGATTTCCGGCCAGTTTCAATATGAGGACATCAGTTCGGATGTTTCGGGACTTTCAGAGGCGGATAGTTATACAGCCCGCTATCTCTATAATGTTTTTATGTCGGAAGATAATAAGCCTGTATTGCCGGACGGGGGCATATTGAAAAAGCGGGAAGAAAGAGGCACTTATTATACATTCCGGGCTCAGGCCAGTCTTTCGCAGATTTACAAGGAGAAACATGCTTTAACCGCTTTGGCCGGTGTAGAAGTCCGTCAGACCAAATACCGGATAGAGAAGAATATGTTGTTCGGTTATGATGATCAGTTGCTGACCGACCAGATGGGACATACAGATCTGAACACCATGCGGGAAATGCAGGTCTCTGCCCTGTTTCCGATGAGGAACGGAAATTCACCGGCCAGTGTATATTCTATGTCGGTGGCTCCAAATATTGGGGTCAGTGAAACAAACCACAATTATGTTTCTTATTATGCCAATGCCAATTATACCTATGACCGACGTTACAGTGTATTTGCTTCTTACCGGCGGGATCTGACCGACCTTTTTGGTACCGACCCGAAGTTCAGGAGACGTCCGCTCTGGTCGGTCGGGTTGTCCTGGAACTTGCAGAATGAAGACTTTATGCAGGAGGTGAAGCCGGTCAATGTACTCAAGTTGAGGGCCAGTTATGGTTTGACCGGAAATATCGATCAAAGTACTTCTTCCTATATGACGGCCTCAACCCGTGTTAACCAATATACCGGGGAACGCTGGTCAACTTTGAATACTCCTCCCAATGATCAGTTGCGCTGGGAAAAAACGGCTACAGTGAACCTGGGACTGGATTTTGCTGTGTGGGAACACCGGATAGACGGAAGCCTGGACTGGTATCATAAATATTCTACGGATTTGTTGACTTCAACTCCTTTAGACCCTTCTGAAGGATTTACCAGTCTGACCATTAATAACGGAGAGGCTTTGAATACAGGGATTGAACTGGGAATAAATGTGCGCTGGTTTCAAAAGAACAGGAAGAGCGATTTCGGTTGGACGACTTCGTTGAATCTCGGTTATAATAAGAACGAGATCAAGAAAGTGGATTTAAAACCGATCGGAATGATGTCTATGGTTCGTTCCCAGGTTTTTGTAAAAGGAAAACCCATCCGTGCCCTTTATTCCTGCCGGTATGCCGGATTGGATGAAAGCGGGGATATCCTGTGGAGACAGGCTGACGGTACCACTACTAAAACTTCTCCCAATACTTTTACGGCGGAAGATGCAGTATATTCCGGTGCCGTAGATCCCAAGATCACCATGGGATTTGAAAATGAACTGACCTATAAAGGTTTTGCTTTGTCGGCAATGTTTGTTTATTACGGAGGCCATAAAATGCGTGCTGATCAGTGGACCAATTGCGGAATGAGTTTTCTGGGCTATGGATATACCGGGGCTTTACCCGGATATATGCTGAACGGCTGGACACCGGAGAATAAAAATACAGATATTCCGGGGAGCGGGTTGTATGCTCCTGCCAGTGCTACTTATGATTATATGGCCTATGCAGACCGGTTTATCGAAGATGCAGCTTTTATGAAGCTTCGGAATGTGACACTTTCCTATACTTTCTCAGACCGTATTTGCAAACAACTGAGACTGACAGGATTGAAACTGCGGGTACAGGGAAATAACCTCTGGACCTGGACAAAAAATGATCTTGGCGTCGACCCGGAAGCCAATAATCCTTTTATGGGAGGAAGAAGTCTGAAACAGACTCCGGGCTGTACTTTTAGTCTGAATATTAACTTCTAATCCGGATAATGATGAAAAAATTACATATAGGACTGATATTGGTTTCCCTTATCCTGGGAGCTTGTGATGGTTTTCTGGATGTGGTCCCGAAAGGAAAGAATACACTGAATTCTCTGGAAGATCTGGAAACTTTACTGAACGATGATTTTGCTCAGAAATGGGGGATTTATGATGACTTGCTGTTGATTACCAATGAGATGTATCCGGCCAAAACTCCAGCTTTCTATATCAATGAAGGAAAAGGATTGATATATGGATATATGACTTATGATGAATCGGTGGACAGGGTTTCTTTGACTGATGGGAATAGTTTGTATTCTCAGACTTATCAGAAAATTACAACTTATAATGTATTGATTTCAAAAATCAATGACGTACCCGGAGATGCGGCTAAAAAACAGCAGTTGGTTGCTGAGGCGAAAACCCTGCGGGCGTGGTGTCACTGGATTCTGGTGAATGTGTTTGCTCAGGCATATACTCCGGCACAGGCTGCTTCGCTGGGAGGAATCCCTTATGTCCGGGATGTCAATTTCGAAGATAAAAATGAGAAGCTCTCTCTGGAAAAGGTATATGATAGATTACTGGAGGACCTGAGCGAAGAGAACCTGAAGTTGTTGCCTGACCGGTCACAGAATATTCAGCGCGTAGGGAAAGCTTTCGGGTATGCAGTTAAAGCAAAGGTTTTGCTATCTATGCAGAATTATCCGGAGGCCTTGAAGGCTGCCGGAAAATCGCTTGCTTTTAATGATAAGATGGAGGATCGCCGGGCTTATATCGGTTCCACTCCTGTGAAGGATAAGGAGGCTGAAAATAATCTTTTGTTTGCTCCGGGTACATATCAGGCTCCGGTCTGGAATGTGATTTCAGCTGAATGGGTAAAATTATATGAACCGGGAGATGTGATGCGTTGGTATACCGATTTGTATGAGGACGCTTCGGCAACCCAGGGAATTCCGGGTTGTTATACCTGGAAAAACGGTACGAAGTATATTTACAACTCTTCCGGAATAAGGGTGGAAGATATGATACTGGTAAAGGCAGAATGCCAGGCCAGGGGAAATGATATTCCGGGTGCAATGGCAACCCTGAATGATTTGCGGAGATTCCGCATCCATCCCGATGATTATCGGGAACTCGAGGCAAATACAGAGGTGGAGGCTATGAAATACATTATCCGGACAAGCCGGATAGAATACCTCTTTACTTATAATAATTTTTTTAACCTGAAGCGCTGGAATACAGAGGTAAACTATAAACAGGATATCACCCGGACGGTAAATGGGGTGACTTATACCTTAAAACCGGGTTCTTCTTATTGGGTGATGCCATTCCCGGCACAGGCGACACAATTTAATCCGACTTTGACACAAAACTTTTAATTATGAAAAAGATTTTATTTATATCTCTGTTTCTCTTGGGGTGTGTTTGCTGTTTTGCTCAGGGAGTTGATTTTAAAGACCTGAGTTTAATGGAGGCTCTGGCTAAAGCAAAAGCAGAAAATAAACTGGTATTTCTGGATTGCTATACCTCCTGGTGCGGTCCTTGTAAGGAGATGGCCAATGTCGAGTTTCCCAAAAAGGCGGCCGGAGACTATTTTAATCCGCGTTTTATCAGTGTAAAATTCGATATAGAGAAAGGAGAAGGTAAAGAGGTGGCTAAACGTTATCATGTTTCGGTTGTCCCTACCTTTTTGCTTTTACAGCCTGATGGGGAAGTGGCTCATACCATCGTCGGGAGCTCACCATTAGTGACTTTCATGGATAAGATAAAGACATTTTTCGGTGAGGAGACGGAAATGGCAAAACTGGACCGGGAATATGCCGGAGGAAAGATGAAAAAGCCCGGACTTTTAGAATATGCACAGGCTTTGGCGGGGGTGAAACGGGATGATGATGCCCGGAAGGTGTGCCAGGAATTACTTGGTAAACTTTCTAAGAAAGAGAAAGTGAGTAAAGAGTACTGGCCATTGATAAGCGGTGCTGTCGTTTATCAGGCTTTTGAAGAAAATTTTGAATTTATCATGGAAAACCGGGAAAAATTTAATAAAACTGTGGGAGAAGAGACTATTGATGCTTTTCTGTTTTCTCATTATAACGGGAAATTGATGCCATATCTTTACGGGACTCCATCGGAAGAGTGGTGGAAGGAGCTTGAAGAGGTAAAACAAACGGTGGCCGGTGTGTCGTTTGCGAATAAAAACCTTCTGGAAAAGAAGATTGCGTTGGCGGAGGCGAAAAGGGATAAAAATGTGGACCGGACAATTGATTTAATGGGAGAATTTCCAGGTTTGTTTGAGGAAAAGGAACTTTTTATGCTGATGTCTGTTCCGGAATTTATATTGGATATGGCAACCAAGGAACAACTCAATCGGATGGCAGCCTGGGAAGATAAATATATGGCTTGTGTAAATGAGGAACGGATTCCTTATATGGAACGCCTGTTCGCTCCGTATAAACGGATGGCTACGGTTGGGATATGCTGGGAGCAGGATACTTCTTTCGAGTCTCTGTTGTTAAAGGCGAAAATTGAAAATAAACCGATTTTTATGGATTGTTATACCTCCTGGTGCGCTCCCTGTAAACTGATGGTAAAGAATGTTTTTCCGCAGGAAAAGGTCGGAGATTTTTTCAACCGGAATTTTATCTGTGCCAAATGGGATATGGAAAAAGGGGAAGGACCCAGGTTGTTGGAGAAATTTGAAATACGTGCTTTCCCGACCATGCTATTAATAAACCCTGACGGAGATGCCGGCTTTCAGTTGGTGGGTGGAAAAGACGCAGAGGAATTGATCGAAGCTTTTAAGGCGGGACTGGAAAATTACCGCTCCTTTGAAGATTTGAAAAAACAGTATGCCCGTGGAGAAAGAGGGAAAGAGTTTCTGAAAAAATATTCCAAAGCATTATATACGGCTCATTCCCTGGATATACTGAAGGTCGTTGCTGAATTATTGCCGATGGTGAACGATGAGGAGAGAGTAAGCAAGGAATACTGGTATATTTACGGAACTCCCCTGTTGACTGCTCCGGGATCCGACAATGAAAAATATCTGATCGAAAACCGGGATCGGTTCAGAAAATCCATAGGAGCGGAAGAGGTGGATATGCGTCTGAGTTTTAAATATTATATGAGTTTCCTGAAAATGATGCGGGGAGAAGAAAATATTTCGCCTGAACAGTTTAAAGCAATGAAAGATACCTTGCAGAGTTTGAATTTTACAGATCACACTGTCTTGTCTTATGCCAATATCGTTGAGGCTGGTAAATTTAAAAATATAGATGAGATTTTGACAATTTGTGAAAGGGAATTCCCCACCATGTTACCTGAACGGGTTCCTATTGACGTTTTCGGGCGCTTTATAAAAGACCGTATGACTCCTCAGCAAAAAGCTCGTTGGATAAAGTTGGGAAAACAAATGATCAATCGTTTTGAAGACGAACGCCAGCGGGAGTTTATGATAAAACAACTGGAGAAAGATATGAAGTAAAATAAGGGGATCGTAACCTTAATAAAATGCATAAATATTGAAAAAAATGTTTAAAGATTCATTTTATAAACATTTTTTTCAATATCTTTCGCCTTGGATTGTCTGTGTTTATATTTTAATATATTAATATATAATGGTAACAAGGAGAGATTTTATTAAGAAAAGCGGTCTTGCGATCGCTGCTGCTGCGGTGAGCGGTTCCCCTTTGAAAGCTATGATGGGAAATAGCAATGCTAAAGGCGGATTAATGTCGGCTCTGGGTGAAGATTATGTGTGCAAACGTCCGAAACCGGAAGATCGTCATTTTACCTCTAAAGCAGTAGAGGAGGTAATTGCGGGGACAAAGAAGAAGTTGAAAGATCCGAAATTGGCATGGATGTTTGAAAATTGTTTTCCCAATACATTAGATACTACCGTTGAATTTAAAATGGAAAACGGTAAGCCGGATACTTTTGTGATTACAGGGGATATCAATGCCATGTGGTTGCGGGATTCCGGTGCTCAGGTGTGGCCGTATGTAACGTTGTGCAAAAAGGATGAGCAGTTGCGTCTGCTGATTGCCGGAGTAATCAACCGGCAGATGAAATGTATTCAGATCGATCGTTATGCCAATGCTTTTACTCATGGGGCGGAATCGAGTGAATGGTCTACTGACCTGACGGAGATGAAACCTTATGTACATGAGCGGAAATGGGAGATTGACTCGCTCTGTTATCCTGTACGTTTGGCTTACCACTACTGGAAGACTACCGGAGATACCAGTGTTTTCGATCAGGATTGGAAGAAATCGACAGCCTTGATCCTGCAAACATTTAAAGAGCAACAACGGAAAGACGGCTTGGGTCCTTATCAGTTTCAGCGTAGGACAGAGCGTCAGCTAGACACTATGAACAACGGAGGATGGGGAAATCCTGTCAATCCGGTGGGGATGATTGTATCCTGTTTCCGTCCGTCTGATGACGCTACTACATTCGGATTTCTTGTCCCTTCCAATATGTTTGCCATCGCTTCATTGAAACAGATGGCAGAAATATCTAATAAGGTGTTGGGAGACAGTGGATTTGCCGGTCAATGCAAAGTGTTGGCGGATGAGGTGCAGGCTGCAGTCAATCAGTATGCCATTATAAACCATCCGAAATATGGTAAAGTATATGCTTTTGAGGTAGATGGCTTCGGGAATAATTATTTTATGGATGATGCCAATGTGCCCAGCTTGCTGGCTATGCCTTATCTGGGAACCATATCTGTAAATGATCCGGTATACCAGAATACCCGTAAACTGGTGTGGAGTAAAGATAATCCTTATTTCTTCAAAGGGAAAGCCGGAGAAGGGATTGGTGGTCCGCATATCGGTTATGATATGATTTGGCCGATGAGTATTATTATGCGTGCTTTTACTTCCCGTGAAGACGGAGAAATCCGTCAGTGTATGCGGATGTTGAGGGATACGGATGGAGAGACTGGGTTTATGCATGAATCTTTCCATAAGGATGATCCCGTAAAATTTTCCCGTAGTTGGTTTGCATGGGCAAATACGTTGTTCGGAGAATTAGTCGTGCATTTGGTGGAGGAAAAGAAAATTTCACTATTGAATAATCTATAAATACGATGTACCGGTATACCGATATACCTATGATTTTATCCGGATATATCGGTACGTAAAATATGAATCAGAATGGAACAAAAAAACAAATTCATTTACATTTTGCCCGTAATGTTTGGTTTTTTCATTATGGGTTTCTGTGATTTGGTGGGTATTTCTGTAACTTATGCCAAAGAACAATTCCAGTGGTCGGAAACTCAGGCCGGCTTTTTGCCTTCTATGGTTTTCTTATGGTTTTTTGTACTTTCAGTACCGACAGCTATGCTGATGAATCGTATGGGACGGAAGAATACAGTTTTACTGAGTATGTTGTTTACTTTTGCAGGTATGTTGCTGCCGTTTATTGATTTCAGCGAATATTCCTGTTATGTGGCTTTCGCATTATTGGGAATCGGTAATACGATTCTGCAGGTTTCTTTGAATCCTCTTTTGTCGAATGTGGTACAGGGAAAAGGATTGACGAGTAGTTTGACCGCCGGACAGTTTGTCAAGGCCATCTCCTCTTTTGTAGGACCGCTGATTGCCGGATATTGTTCTGCCACTCTGGGTAACTGGACTCTGATGTTCCCGATTTATGCCGTGGTTACTTTAATTTCTACTGCCTGGTTGTTCTTCACTCCGATTCAGAAGGAAACAGCCGAAGGTACGACCTCATCTTTTCCTGCTACCTTGAAGTTATTGGGTGACAATAAAATTCTGTTGCTGTTTTTCGGTATTTTGTGTGTCGTTGGGCTGGATGTTGGTATGAATACCTTGACTCCGAAATTGTTGATGGAACACGTGGAAGGGATAACTAAGGAAAGTGCAGGATATGGTACGAGCTGGTATTTCGGTGCACGTACGATCGGTACTTTCTGCGGAGCTTTTTTGTTAGCTACTTTATCTGAAAAGGGATATTTCCGTATCAATATGATTATTGCTTTAATAGCTGTATGCGGTCTGTGGTTTGCTACCAGTCAGGCTGCTATTCTGACCCTGGTATGTATCATTGCTTTTGCTGCTTCCAGTATTTTTGCTGTGATCTATTCTATGGCTATCCAGGCTCGTCCCGAAAAAGCCAATGAGATCTCCGGTCTGATGATTACCGGTGTTGCCGGTGGTGCTATTGCTCCTCCTTTGATGGGTATTTTTGCTGACATGACAGGAAATCAGGCTGGGTCTATTATTGTGATTGCAATATGTACGGCTTACCTCTTGTTCTGTTCTTTCGGAATAAAAATTGCTAAGAAATAAATTTCTCATATATAGTAAGGGTCCCGGAAGATGAAAATCGTCCGGGGCTTTTTTATGCCGTCGCTTTTCTGTTTGTCCGTGCGACGATTATAATACTTAGTTCGTACAAAAGATACAAAGGAATTGATACCAGTAATAAAGTGAAAATGTCAGAAGTAGGGGTGATAACGGCTCCGGCAATCAGAATCCCGACCAAAGCATGTTTTCTGTATTTTTTTAATGTATTGGCATGGATAAAACGGAGTTTGGCCAGAAAGTAGGCCAGGATAGGAATTTCGAAAGCTGCTCCCATCATCAGCGATAACATCGTAAAACTACTGATGTAAGAAGAAATAGATATCTTATTTACAACGAGTTCACTTACCTGATAAGTCGCCAGAAACCGGAAGGAAAGCGGGAAGATAACATAGTAATTCAGTAATATACCCAGAATAAATAGTATAAAAGCCGGGAACATAACCTTCAGACAGGCTTGACGTTCTGCCTGGTGTAGAGCTGGGCTGATGAAGCTAAATAACATATAGATGATGTATGGGGATGCCAGCAAGAATCCGGCATAAAAAGAAGTACTCATGTGGATCATGAACTGTGAGGTCAATTGTATATTGATCAGTTCGACATGAAAATCTTCGATCTGTAGGGAAGGCATGGAAAATTTACTAGCCATATCGTTGAAAAAACGATACAAAATAAAGTCAAACCGCTGAGGAGCAAGAATAATATCAAATAACAATTCCTTATTCAGAAAAGCTATGATGGACAATATGGTAACTGCAACTGCAATACGAAAAAATACCTTTCTGAGCTCGTCCAGATGATCCCAGAAAGTCAGTTCTTTCTCGTTAGAGTCCTGCATGCCTGTTTACTGTGTTTTATTTCTTATCTTTTTCGTTGGTATCCGGGTCATTTCCCACGCCGTTCATACCATCTTTAAAGCTTTTTACACCTTTCCCTAAACCTTTCATCAATTCAGGAATTTTTCTGCCTCCAAAAAGTAACAGAACGATAAATGCGATTAAAATGATTTCGGGACCACCAAGGCTGCCTAAGAATAATAATCTTTCCATTCTTTCTTTTTTTATACCGTTACAAAAATAATAATTTCTGCCGGAATTTCTGATATCATTGTTAGTTATACTTGATTTTAATGATAAATAACACATAAGCTTGGAAGAAAAAGTATATTTTTATCTTTTCAAAAAATATAATGAATAAAGAGATATCTAAAAAGACAGCTTCATTTTTGTTTGAACAGGAAAGAAGTCAGATACAGAGAAGTTTTTCTGCCATGATCAAGGTTGCCGGCCCGGTGTGTAATCTGGATTGTGATTACTGTTATTATTTGGAAAAAGATACTTTGTATCCCGGTAAGAAATTTAATCTTTCTTCATTCCGGATGAGTTTAGAGGTGTTGGAGCTGTTGATCCGGGAGTATATTGGTTCTCAGCCTCAGGAGCGGATTGAATTTATCTGGCATGGAGGAGAACCGACATTGTTGGGAGTAGATTATTTTAAAAAAATATTGGAAATTCAACAACAATATGCCGAAGGAAAGACGATAGCCAATGTATTGCAGACTAATGGAACTCTGATTGATGAGCGTTGGGCTGAATTTTTAGCTGAGAATCAGTTTTTATGTGGATTGTCGATCGATGGCCCCCGCAAATTCCATGATGATCACCGGCGTTTTACGGATGGACGGGGTTCTTGGGACAAGGCTGTTGAGGCTGCCCGTCTATTTAAAAAATATGGAGTGGAATTCAATACTATGTCTGTTGTAAATGCTTCTAATTGCAAAGAACCAGTCGCTGTTTATGAATTTCTGAAAGAGATCGGGGCTCGTTTTATGCAGTTTTCTCCGATTGTAGAGCGGATTGCTGTCGACGAGGGGGCAGATATGTCGATTGTGGATAATCGTTATGCGAAAGAAACGGCTATTATGCAGGAAAATGTGAGTGCTGAAGATTGGGGTAATTTTTTATGTCGTATTTTTGATCGTTGGGTGAAGACTGATGTTGGGTATTGTTATGTAAATTGGTTTGACAATACGCTGGCTGCCTATGCCGGTGAAAGGCCTGCCCTTTGTTCGATGGCAGCTTATTGTGGCTGTTCTTTAGCTATAGAACATAATGGAGATGCTTATTGCTGTGATCATTTTGTGTTTCCGGAGTATAAACTGGGGAACATTTTTGAGCGTCCGTTAGCAGAACTGGCCAAGTCTGATAAACAGCTGTTTTTTGAACAGTATAAAAATGACACGCTTTCTGCCCGTTGCAGGACTTGTGCTTATCTGAATGCCTGTGGCGGAGATTGCCCGAAAAACAGGATCGCAAAAACAGAAGAGGGAGAAAATATCTCTTGTTTGTGTCAGGGATTCAGGAGGTATTTTGAGCATACCCGCAAATATTTTGAGTTTATGGCAAATGAATTGAAACACCAGCGTCCACCGGCAAATGTGATGAAAGCCAAAATATAATCAACTTTATAAACAAAATTTTTTGTTTGAAATGATTTTATTTTTAATTTTGCAACATATTTCAATTCCATCCATTTCTATGTGGATGATATACTTACAAAATAAATAAAATCCATAGCATAATCCTATGTATGACATTCTGGAATTAAACGATAAATTGCTGGCAGATTTGCGGCAAATTGCCAAAACGTTAAATATTAAAAGAGTAGAGTCTTATAAGAAACAAGAGCTGATTTATAAGATATTGGATCAGCAGGCTTTGGTTGCAGCGCAACCGGAAGCGGTTGCCGAATCTGAAACTCCGGAGGAAACCGCTGTTCCGGCAGAAAAGCGGGAAAAGAAACCACGGGTACGTGTAGTGAGGACTGGGGTGGAGAAAGTAGGGGATTCTAAAGGAGGAGTTCAGAAATTTGCCCGTCGTGAAGATGGGAAAAAAGAAGAAAATAAGCGGGAAGAACAAATTTTGCCGCAACAGATGGTAAAAACGGAAGAGGGAAAATCAGAAGAGGAAAAGCGGGAGCCGGTAAAACCGGAAGAACCGAAGAAAGAAGAACGGCGCCGGGAAGATTTCCGGCAGGGACAAAATAAACGGGAGGAGAGGTGGAACGGAGGACGTAAAGAGTTTGTTAAAAAGAATCCTGCTGCCCTGCAAAAAGAGCGTCCGGTGCGTTTTGTACATGAAGATATCATAGAAAAAGATCTGGATTTCGTGGAAGATGAAGATTATAACAAGGATTCCTATGATTTTCCGGGTGAACAGCGGGTTGAGATGAGCCAGGCCGAACAGCCTGTTCTGCAGGGAAACTCCTATGAAGAAAACCGCTATGAAGCCCCCCGTATGGAGGAAAACCGCCGGGAAAATTTCAATGCCAATTCCAATGTAGCCCCTAACGTAAGTCCCAGTAAGATGCGTTTTGATAAGCGCGATAAATATTATGAATTTGAAGGTATTATCCTGAATTCCGGAGTATTGGAAATTATGCCGGATGGATATGGTTTCCTGCGTTCTTCTGATTATAACTACCTCAATTCTCCGGATGATATTTATGTGTCTCAGAGTCAGATCAAATTGTTTGGTTTACAGACCGGAGATACTGTGGAAGGAACCGTTCGTCCCCCGAAAGAAGGCGAAAAATATTTTCCTCTGATCAAGGTGGAAAAGATCAATGGAAAAAGTCCGGATGCTGTCCGTGACCGTATTCCGTTCGATCATCTGACCCCGCTTTTCCCGAATGAAAAGTTCAATATTACCGGAAACGGTAAAGCTACGATTTCAACCCGGGTAGTAGATATGTTCGCTCCGATTGGCAAGGGACAGCGTGGTTTGATTGTTGCTCAGCCTAAAACCGGTAAGACGGTATTACTGAAAGAGATTGCCAATGCGATTGCAGCGAATCATCCGGAAGTATATCTGATTATTTTATTGATAGACGAACGTCCGGAAGAGGTTACCGATATGGCCCGTAGTGTAAGGGCAGAAGTGATATCTTCAACATTTGACGAACCGGCAGAGCGGCATGTAAAAGTGGCAAATATCGTGTTGGAGAAAGCCAAACGTATGGTGGAGTGCGGACATGATGTGGTTATTCTTCTGGATTCCATTACCCGTCTGGCCCGTGCTTATAATACGGTATCGCCTGCTTCAGGAAAGGTATTGTCCGGAGGTGTGGACGCTAATGCATTACATAAACCTAAACGCTTTTTCGGAGCTGCCCGTAACATCGAAGGCGGAGGTTCTCTGACTATACTGGCGACTGCCCTGACAGAGACCGGTTCGAAGATGGACGATGTGATTTTTGAAGAATTCAAAGGGACAGGCAATATGGAGTTGCAGCTTGACCGCAAGCTTTCCAACAAACGTATTTACCCGGCAGTGGATATTACTGCTTCCAGTACCCGTCGTGAAGATCTATTGCTGGATGAAATGGTACTCAACCGGATTTGGGTGCTGAGAAATTATCTGACTGACATGAATTCGGTGGAGGCGATGCAGTTTGTTAAGGATCGTCTGGAAAAAACGTATTCCAATGAGGAATTTTTGATTTCAATGGATAAATAATTTTGCCTTATTATATAAGGAAGCCGGTTCTAAATGAACCGGCTTTTTTATTATGTATATTGTACGAGTGATAAATAATGTTTATATTCGTCAATAAATTTACTGTTGATATGGAGAAAAATTGTTTATTGTCAGGAATTGTGGTCGGTCTGGGGGCTGTCCAGATGTGTACTGCTGCTCCTGTAAAGGAGAACCGGAAGCCCAATGTGGTGTTTATCATTGCAGACGATTTAGGATATGGAGACTTGAGTTGTTATGGACAGGAAAAATTCCGGACTCCTAATATTGACCGTCTGGCTCTGGAAGGTATGCGTTTTACACAATGTTATTCCGGAACTACTGTCAGTGCTCCTTCACGGGCTTGTTTGTTGACCGGTTTACACTCCGGACATGCCCCTATCCGTGGAAATAGGGAAGTGCAGCCGGAAGGACAGATGTCACTCCCTGCTGATGTTAATTCCATTTTCAGGATTTTTAAAGAGGCCGGTTATGTCACAGGAGCCTTTGGAAAGTGGGGTTTGGGCGCTCCCGGGGCTATAGGTGCTCCCAATAAACAGGGGGTCGATAAATTTTTTGGTTATAATTGTCAATTGCTTGCACATAATTATTATCCGGATCATTTGTGGGAGAACGAAAAAAGACTAGAGTTAACAGGAAATTATAACGGCGGTTTTGGTACATATGCCCAGGATCTGATACAAGAAAAAGGATTGGAATTTTTGGATCAGAATAAAAATAGACCTTTCTTTCTCTTTTTGCCTTATGTGTTGCCCCATGCTGAACTGATTGTCCCGGAAGATAGTATTATTCAAAAATTCCGGGGGAAATTTTCGGAAAAACCTTACTATGGATGTGATTCAGGACCGGCTTTCCGGAAAGGGGGATATTGTTCGCAAATGGAACCGCATGCAACCTTTGCAGCGATGATTTATCGTCTGGATGTGTACGTGGGGCAGGTGGTGGACAAATTGAAGGAATTGGGAATATATGACAATACGATTTTGGTTTTTTGCAGTGATAACGGTCCCCATATGGAAGGAGGTGCTGCCCCTGACTTCTTTAACAGCAATGGAATTTACCGGGGATATAAGAGAGATGTATATGAAGGAGGGATACGGGTACCTTTTATTGTGGTCTGGCCTCAAGTGGTAAAACAGGGGCAGACAGATTTTATGTGTTCTTTTTGGGATATGTTACCTACCTTTGCCCAGCTGACCGGACTTGAACCAGGTAGAACGGACGGGGTTAGTTTGATGCCTTTACAGGCCGGGAAACCGGACAAACATCCGAATGTAGTGATTATTCTGGCGGATGACCTTGGATTCGCTGGCCTGGAACAATCAGACCGGGTGATTCAGATGCCTTGATTTGCCAGATGAATCTTTATGCTTCTTTTGCTGCTATGCTGGGTGTAAAAAATGAATCACAGGATAGTGAGAATGCATTAAAGGCTCTGTTGGGGAAATCTAAAAAAGGTGGAATCTCATTACTACCGGATATATATTCCTTCTATGGTGCATCAGGCTGCTATGGAAAACCAGATCAGGGAGATCAGGTCGCAGCTGATGTTACCAGAATCTGGCTTTGCCTTTTTCCCAAGTAAATATTCTTTCTTCCTCTCCTGTTGTCAGATTCCGCAACCAGTATAATGCTCCGGACGGGACTTGGTTATATTCCAGTTCCTGTCCGGTAGCTGTTTTTATACCCAGCGATATCCATCCGTCCGGGAAATCGTAGTAGAGTAGTTCATAATCATTGCCCGGGTAGACACCATTGGCGTCATTTTTGGATAAATACCGGATTTTGGATATGCTAACCGCTTGACCAAAATCCATTCCGAGGTATCTTATCACATTCCCCGTTGTCAACGGATCATCATCAATGATGCCCTGAGCCCTGATTGAATCCAATCCGATCAGTTTCCCTTTCATTTCTTGGTTTTCGCTGTTATAAAAATGGAGGTCGGCAAGATGGCATTCCCATCTTTTGGTATTGATGAAACGCCAGTATCTTTTTTTTAATGTCGTATCAGGATAAAAGTATTGATATTGAAAACCGGTTTTGCCTGTGATCTGAAAAAGTGTGTCTGCATTGGTAAAATCTTCCCGGTCTGCGACTTCAATGCGTGCTCCGATGAGGTTACTGTCCCAATAACTATGTTCGCTGTTGTGTGGATATTTCCGGTTAAGAATGAGAGTTTGTACGGAGTCTTTATTGGGTTGCAGGGTTTGCTGGCGGCCATTATTATATACAGCGACCGGATAGGTCAACGGACACAATTCTTCGTTTTCATTGTAATAGGATGGAAGATAGACCACGTCTCTTCCCATTTTTAGGAAATTGCTCTTTCTGCCGGAAACTCTGCTACAGGCTATCGGTTGCCATATCAGGTCATTAAAAACCGATAAATAACTATGTGGTGCTTTTATGCTGTAGGGATGACAAACAGTAATATCCGTTGTTGGCAGGTATAAGTCCGTTACATCTTTATTGAACTGATCTCTGAAAAATGCAGGGATGTACTCGCCGGTTTGTGGAGTGACTGTTGGATTATGTGAAAATGTCCGGCGATATATTTTTCCGATTCTGTATATTTCAGCCTGAAAGATCTGAAATGAATTCTGATCCGGATCGATTGCCGTAACCCAGTAATGCCGTCCGTTCCGGTTTGCAAAATGGGGAATGAAATCTATGGCCGAAGGGATACCGATAGTGCGGTAAACAAACATTTGTAATTTACTGACAGGGATGCACTCCATCTTGTAATTCTGTAAATCCGGATCCGGAATTTTTCTTCCGGACAAAACAGAATAAACATAGAACTTGTTTTTCAATGAAATCACAGAATACCGGCAGTCTTCGTATTGATTGGTATAATTTTTCAGACGGCTTTGGAAATGGGAAATGGAATCGCGCCAATAGTCTAAAGGTTCGTTTTCAACCCGATAAGGCAGAAGGTACTCTTTGAATGTTTCAAAGTCTGTCCCTGACAACCAGGGACAGGTTTGCCATTGTCTGAAAGCCAGGTCTATGTTGTGAATTAAAAAATCGGCTTTGATGCATTTTACATCTTCCTGAATCTGTAAATCATGTTTGTATTGGGGGTACTCGAACGGAATGATTTGAAAAAGCTTCTTTTCATAATAAGGGGTATCTTTGAGCGAGTCCAGTTTTGCATAATATTGGTTCAGAAAAGGTCCTGTAAAAGTATGGTGTCCCGGCATATTTTCAATCAAAAAAATGGCAGATTTCAATTTCAGGCTATCTGCCGGATTTTGTGAATAATGTTTCAGGACTTTTTCTAATTCAGTCCTGTTAGTGCCGCTATACTTTAAAACAGCCTCCAGGCGTTTCATTTCGCTATTACAGGATTGTAATATTCCGCAACAGATTAACAATATGGTATAAATGAACTGTTTCATTGGGGATTGATTTATATTACCAGAATCTGACTCTTCCTTTTTCCCAGGTAAAGATCCTGCCGTTTATATTCTGTGTTTTGTCTTTTAAACGGTAAAGCCGGTTGGCCGGAACTCTGGAGTATTGTATAGATTGTCCGCTTGCTTTTTGTATTCCTGCCGGAATCCATTTATTATCCCGGTAGTAAAATAATTCATATTCATGTCCGGGCCGGACATTGTAGCCGTCATTAAAATTCATATAACGTATGGTGGCTACCTGAACCGGCCTTCCGAAATCTATACCTATTCCTTGCGGGATAACTTTCCGGGTCAGGGGATCGTTATCCGTAAGTGCTGCAAGTCCGGTGGTATCTTGTATTAAATAGCGTCCTGTCAGTTGTTCTCCAGCCTCATTCAGAAAGTGCAATTCTGAAATTGTACAATAGCCTGAACAGGATTGCAGGCGCCAATAACGTTTTTTCAATTGTTGGTCCGGATGAATGGAGTAAAGGTAATAGGAGGGAATTTCTTTTATGGTAAAGATGGTATCCGGATGCACGAAGTTTTCGTTATCGGCACATTCGAACCGGGATTTTTGTAATTGTTCTGCATAATAATTATTTCCGTTGATATAAGGATATAACCTTTCAATCCGGAGGTCTACGACAGAATCAGCCATTCCGTTCAGGGGGACTAGTTGTTTATTGCTTCTCAGTATAAGAGGGGAGCTCAAAGCTTGTTGACGGCCCTGTAGATAGCATACAGGTAAGTAGAGACAGTTTTTTCCCAGTTTTGTAAATGTACATTTCCCGTTTTTAATCTCACTGTATGCGACGGCTTGCCATGTCGTATCGTTGAACATGGCCAGATAGACGTAATGTATTCCCTGGGGAGGGTGTAGCTGTAAACTGATATCGGTTGTGTGCAGATAAAGATCGGTGACATCTTTTTGGAAAGGATCCTGAAAAAATGATGGGATGAATTCGGTGTTGGTATTTTGGGGTATAGGGTTTCGGGAAAATGTCCGGCGATATATTTTGCCGGAACAAAGTCCTGTCGCTTTGTGTAGTGATCTGGTGATCAGACGTGAATCGGCCGGAACAAGCCAGAAATTTTTTCGGTTTGCTGTACATTGAATGGGGGAATAATCCATGGCCATTGGAATGCTTGCCTGTTTCAGGCGCAAAAGTGATAACTTGGTTTGGTTTTCGTCCGTTGAAATCAATTTCCTGAGCAAGGTATCTTTTATAAAACTTCTGGCAGCGAATGGTCCCTGGCGTTGAATATAACTGGCTATTGAAACCGGAGAAATCTGACAGTCGTTATAATTGTGAAGTGCGAAAATGATATCTTCTGACAAGGAAGACTGGACTGTATCCATTGAAAAGTCCACATATTCATTTCCGAAACGATAAGGGAGAATATATTCTGCAAATATATCAAATCCGGTATCTGATAACCAGGAACAACTATCTTTTAAGCGACAGGACCATTTGATATGCCGGATCAGATCTTTGGCTTTCAAGGAGTGAATATCTTCAACTTTTTTGAATTCCCGGCATAACTCCGGATGTTGTGCGGGGAATCCCAGTAGTAAATAACGTTCTTCTGCAGACAAACGGGGAATTGTATCAATACGGACTTTGTAGCTCTGGATACAGGCGCTGTCCGGTCCCCAGTGTCCCGGCATGTTTTCAATCAGAAAAACAGCTGATTTCAGTTTCAGGCTATCTGCCGGATTCCGGGAAAAATACTTCAGTACTTTTTCCAGTTCTCCGCGATTGTTTCCGCTGAGTTTCAATGCTTCTTCCAATTTTGTATCTTTCAGCTTCCCACATCCTGTCCATAGCCAGCTGCAGAATATAAATATTATAATTTCTCTGAGTCTCATGGGTAAAAGTTTGCGCACCTTTTAATTCAATCTCAAAGAAAAGAAAGAATTTCCAGATTTCAATCACAATAAACATTCTATAATATACCCACCAGTCCCGGAGCTATACCCTCCCATGAATAAAACTCCCCGAATATTATTTATAATAGGTCTAAATTGCAGTTGTTTTTAAAAATTGTCATCTTGAGATTGCAATTTTGTTGGTGTAGTACTATCTTTGTATGGCAAAATTACAAGAATGAACAGTTTAGTTACTACACACAACACACTGTTAAAGGAAAGAAATTCTTCGATTCGCCGGGGCCTGATGGACCGGATTAATCGGAAAAGCCGTTTGATTGCAGTAAAAGGCAGTCGTGGCGTAGGTAAAACCAGTTTCTTGCTGGATTATTGCAAAGAGTATCACAAAAACGAGAATACTTGTCTGTATGTGAATATCAATAATCTTTTCATTGCTAATGACGGTCTGTTTCATTTTGTAGAATATTTTTATAAACTTGGCGGGAAAGTGCTTTTGCTTGATCAGGTTCATAAATATCCGGAGTGGGACAGGGAGTTACGGGCCTGTTATGATGCTTTCCCTAATTTACAGATTATTTTCACCTCTTCTTCGATTGTCCGTATTAAATCCAATCCTTATCTGAAAGGGGTGGTAGATATGTATAACCTGAGTGGACTGTCGTTCCGTGAATTTTTGGAATTGGAAACCGGAGAGAAGTTCCCTGTTTTTTCTTTTCAGGAAATTATAGAACATCATGAAGAGATTGTGGAAGATATTCTGGCTAAGGTTCGTCCTTTGGCTCATTTTTCCAATTATCTGGAGTATGGTTATTATCCGATTTATCTGGAACAGAAATCGCATATTGATTATTTGCTGAAGAATGTGAATCTGACTTTGGAATTTGATATTCCTTATGTGAGTCAGATTGAGCTGAAGTATCTGATTAAACTGAAACAGTTGCTTTATATCGCGGCTGTGGATACTGCTTGTAATGTTAATATCAGCAAGTTGAGCACATTGATCGGAGTTTCCCGGGCAACGGTATTGAATTATCTGAATTACATGAAAAATGCCCGTTTGCTGACACTATTGTATGAGGCGGGTAATGATGATGATTGTGGAAAAAAACCTAAAAAACTTTATATCCACAATCCCAATTTGTTAAATGCCGTATGTTTGGATGAGGCAGATCCCGCAGTTCTGCGTAAATCTTTTTTCCTGAGTCAGTTATGTCCGATGAGCCGGATGAATTATACGGATCGTGCTGATTTCCTGGTAGACGAAAAATATAAAGTGGCTATTTGCCAGGAGGGGAAAGGTCATAAATTTAGTTCTTCTGTGGTTGTCATGGAAGATATGATTGAGCGAGGGTGTGGACATGTGATTCCGTTATGGTTGGCAGGATTTACCTATTGAGAATTTGAGATTAAGTATATAGTAAGTTGATAAGAAAAAGTTTAAGTTGATTTAATTTAATAACGATGGCAAAAGAGAAAAAATTTATCACTTGTGACGGTAATGCTGCTGCTGCGCATATCGCGTATATGTTCAGTGAAGTGTCTTGCATTTATCCGATTACCCCGTCTTCACCGATGGCTGAGTACGTAGACGAATGGGCTGCAAAAGGAAGAAAGAATATGTTCGGCGAAACTGTCCGCCTGGTAGAAATGCAGTCAGAAGCTGGTGCTGCCGGAGCTGTTCATGGTTCTTTGCAGGCTGGAGCGTTGACTACAACCTACACTGCATCTCAGGGGTTATTGCTGATGATTCCGAATATGTACAAGATTGCAGGTGAACTATTGCCTGCTGTATTCCACGTAAGTGCACGTGCTTTGGCTTCTCATGCATTGAATATTTTTGGTGATCATGCTGACGTTTATTCAGCCC
>CAJMQA010000018.1 GCA_905215395.1 uncultured bacterium
AGAAGTAATTCCCCCCGACCCTGAAATCGATACCTGGCAATTGGCCAAGGAATACATTCAGGACCTGAGCCGCATCCCAGAAGGCTGGATCATAAAGTACCAGCCGGTAAAGGAAGGGACAACCTATACCATACATATAAAATTCAATTCCAACAACACTGCGAGCATCTTGTCGGATTACCCGGACCTGAATTATTTACAGGAACAGTCAGGGGTGAATTTCAGCCTGACAGGATCTTTAAATACCAAACTGACATTTAATACTTACTGTGTTTGGCATAAAATGTACGACGATCTGGGAGGAGATTATAAATTTATCATTACCCGGCAAACAGACGGAAGTTTCCTTCTGCAAACCGAAAATAAAGCTGAAATCCGATTTTACGATCTGATAAAAGCTGATCCCAAAGCCATTAGTGAATTGGAAGAAAGCATTGCCGGACAAAAAGTGATAGTAGGAGCCCAAAATAAAAGGATAAAAATCCGTAACATGCTATACCATTTTATGGAAGACAATTCCAGTTATTTTAAAAATATCAGCCTGATAAAAGAAGGGATAAGTATCATGCAGGGAGCAATCAGTTTCGATACAGAAAACGACCAGCTCACAGTTATTTACAGGGACGGGAACAACAAACTAACCTCACTATCTGAGAATTACCAAATCAGCGAGGACGGCATTACTCTGGAAACTCCGATTATCTTCGGTGAAAATACCATTTCCGGATTCGAATTACATGAAAAAGAGAATTGTAATGATATCCGTATCACCTCTGCCGAAACAGGAATATCCGGAGAAGCAACCATTTCAAAAAGACCGGGAGTTATGCCCTATCCGGATATTGCACGGGATTATACGACACAACCGACCATGTGCCTGTTGTATACATGCAAAGGAGGAACGTTGACTGATGCCTATAATGAATTGTTTACCTCCGATATCACAACTTTTTATATTTTTTCCAGTTATTATAATCCTCCCAGATTCGGATGGTGTATCCGGGATTCCAAGTATCCGGGAGACGATGCCTGGTTTTATGCAACAGCAGCAACTCCCACATCCTATTCTGTAGAATACACAGGCTATTCCATCAGTAAACCGGACCGCTACCCCGATGCATTCTGGTCATTATATTGCAGCGAACACATTGTATTGTATAAAAAAAAGAAATACAACGATCAGGATATGGGATCGATTATCCTGATGGATCCTGATAACAATGCAAATCAATTTATTCTCAGGGTAACCAGTAGTAGTACTCATTGGCAAACTATCGACTGGAACAACGTGGCATACGCAGAGTAAAATTCCGGCAGGCCGGAGTCCCTTGCTCAGGATTCCAGCCTGCCCATTCAAATACCACAGCTAATTGGTTTTACAGGCAAAAAAACGTATCTTTGTATAATTCAATTATTAAAAGATCATGGCCATGGCTGAAAAAGACAATCTTGTCTGCTTTGACTGGGCAGTTAAACGGCTGCTTCGTCAGAAATCCAATTTTGTCGTGCTCGAGGGATTACTTTCTACGCTGTTGGGTGAATCCATTCACATTGTCCGCCTGCTGAAAAGTGAAGGAAATAAAAAGGATGCGGAAGATAAATTCAACCGGGTAGACATGCTGGCAGAAAACAGCAAAAACGAACTGATCATCATAGAAGTACAAAACAATCGGGAACTGGACTATTTTCACCGCATGCTTTACGGTACTTCCAAGGTGGTCAGCGAATACATCTACTCGGGGGATGATTACGACAAAGTCCGCAAAGTATATTCCGTCAACATCGTCTATTTCACGCTCGGACAGGGCAAAGATTACGTTTACCACGGCAAAACAGAGTTCCGGGGGATCCACAACAATGACTTGCTGAAGCTTTCTGTAGAACAACAAAAACAGTTTACTTTTCAGGATGCAGGCGACCTTTTCCCCGAATATTACATATTGCGGGTAGACGATTTCGATCAAAAGGCCGTGACCCCTCTGGACGAATGGATCGCATTCCTTAAAACAGGGCAGATTGATGAGCATCCCCGGGCCGAAGGTCTGGCCGAAGCCCGGGAACGTCTGCGCATCGATCGGCTTTCACCAGGAGAACGAAAATCTTACTATAACCACATGGAAGCACTCCGTTACCAGCGTAGTGTTATTAAAACAGGACTTATCGAAGGGAAGGCAGAAGGAAGAGCAGAGGGGAAAGCAGAAGGGCTGAAGGAAGGATTAAAAGAAGGAGAAGTTAAAGGCCGTCAGGAAGAAAAGCTCAGAATTGCACTCCAATTGAAAGCTATGGGATTACCGAAAGAACAAATTATGGCTGCAACCGGATTGTCCTCAGAACAACTGAAAGCTTTGTAAGAACGTCCCCTACATACATATACGTACCTCTCCCATGAGTCCGGAAATCAGATATCCAGGAAAGTGAATTATACACTTTTTACCTTTTACTTTTCACCTTTTATCTTTATTGTATTATCTTTACCTGCCGGTTTTGGGTAAAACAGATCTGTTTAAAACAGGCTAAAACACTCATAGATTGGCAGATCTGTGTTGTAAACAACAAGTAAAATAACAAAGAAATATTAATTTTTAAAATTCTTTCCTGGAAATCGACAGAAAGAATGATAACTTAAATAATGTAACATGAAAGGACTGAAAATTGTTGTTCTTGCGAAGCAGGTTCCCGACACAAGAAATGTGGGAAAAGATGCTATGAAAGCAGACGGAACTGTAAACAGAGCAGCCTTACCTGCTATTTTTAACCCTGAAGATTTGAATGCCCTTGAACAGGCATTGAGACTAAAAGATAAGATCCAAGGGACTACCGTACACATTTTAACCATGGGTCCGGGACGTGCTGCTGAGATCATTCGTGAAGCCATGTTCAGAGGTGCCGACGGAGGTTACCTTCTGTCAGACCGGGCATTTGCCGGTTCGGATACCCTGGCAACTTCCTATGCACTGGCTTGTGCCCTGCGCAACCTGCAAGCCGATTTACTGATCTGTGGACGTCAGGCTATTGACGGAGATACCGCACAGGTAGGTCCTCAGGTAGCTGAAAAAATGGGACTTCCACAGGTTACCTATGCAGAAGATATCCTGGAATGTACCGATAAGAAAATCACCATCAAACGCCGTCTTGAAAGAGGTGTGGAAGTGGTAGAATGCCCGGTACCTTGTGTTGTAACTGTAAACGGTTCGGCTGTACCTTGCCGTCCGCGCAATGCACGCAATGTGATGAAATATAAATATGCCCGTGCTGCTCAGGAAATGCAGGACGCTGATGAAGATTATATCAATCTGCTGAACGAACGTCCCTATCTGAAAATTACCGAATGGAGCGTCAACGACATCAAATGTGAACCTCAGGAATTAGGCTTAAGCGGTTCTCCGACAAAAGTGAAGAATATCGAAAGCGTAGTATTCCAGGCCAAAGAAGCTAAAGTACTGGACACCAGCGATGCGGCCATTGATGCCATGATGAAAGAACTGATTACCAACCACACCATCGGTTAATTAAAATCAAAAAAAAATTATGAATAGCGTATTTGTATATTGCGAAATAGAAGAGGGTGTTATTGCAGATGTAAGTCTTGAGCTGCTGACCAAAGGACGTTCCCTCGCCACAGAACTGGGAGTGAAACTGGAAGCTGTCGTGTTGGGCAGTAACCTGAAAGGCATAGAGAAACAGGTTTTCCCCTTCGGAGTAGATGTACTCTGGACCGGAGATGACAAACGTTTGTATCCTTATACCACTCTACCTCATACCTCTATCTTAGTAAACCTGTTCAAACAGGAAAAACCCCAGATTGCATTTATGGGAGCCTCCAGTATAGGCCGTGATCTGGGTCCTCGCGTTTCTTCGGCTTTGCACAGTGGTTTGACCGCCGACTGTACCAGTCTGGAAATAGGAGACTATGAAGATAAGAAAAATAACAAAGTCTATAACAATCTGTTGTACCAGATCCGTCCGGCATTCGGAGGTAATATCATTGCCACCATTGTCAACCCGGATTGCCGTCCCCAGATGGCTACCGTCCGGGAAGGAGTTATGAAAAAAGAGATCTTCAACGCCAACCATCAGGGAGAAATCAAGGCTATTGACGTCAACAAATTTACTTCTCCGGAAGATTTTGTGATCCACATCATCGAACGTCACATGGAGAAATCAAAAGTCAATCTCAAAGCGGCTCCGATCATTGTTGCCGGAGGTTACGGTGTCGGTTCCAAAGAAAACTTCCAATTACTACATGACCTGGCTACTGTACTGGGAGGAGAAGTAGGAGCGTCCCGTGCTGCTGTCGACGCAGGTTTCTGTGAACACGAACGCCAGATTGGCCAGACCGGAACAACTGTTCGTCCGAAACTTTATATCGCTTGTGGTATCTCCGGACAAATCCAACACACAGCAGGAATGGAAGAATCAGCTATGGTGATTGCCATCAATACCGATACCAACGCACCGATCAACAAGTTTGCCGACTATGTGATTACCGGTGACCTGAATGTGGTGATCCCGAAGATGATTCAGTATTATAAGAAGAACAGCAAATAAAATTTGAGATATGGCTAATTTTTATACAGATAACGAAAATATAAAATTCCATTTGGGGCACCCGTTAATGGAAAAAATCGTTGCCCTGAAAGAGCGCAACTATACAGAAGCAGAAAAATACGAGAGTGCTCCGCGTGATTTTGAAGATGCTATCGACAACTACGATAAAGTACTGGAAATTGTAGGCGAAATTTGTGGGGATGTGGTTGCTGTGAATGCAGAATCAGTAGACGCAGATGGACCTCAGGTTGTTGACGGACATGTAAAATATGCCGCAGGTACACAACAGAACATCGATGTCATCAATCAAGCCGGATTGAACGGTATTTCCCTGCCCCGGAAATATAACGGTCTGAATTTCCCGATCACACCCTTCATCATGGCTGCGGAAATTGTTGCCCGTGCTGATGCAGGATTACAGAACATCTGGGGACTACAGGACTGTGCAGAAACCATCAACGAATTTGCGGACGAAGCACAAAAAGCTAAATATCTGCCCCGTGTATGTGCAGGTGAAACCTGTGCCATGGACCTGACTGAACCGGACGCTGGTTCCGATTTGCAGGCCGTACAGCTGAAAGCTACGTTCAATGAAGCAGACGGGAAATGGTATCTGAACGGCGTAAAACGCTTTATCACCAATGGGGACGGACATATCTCCCTGGTATTGGCACGTTCTGAAGCTGGCACCAATGACGGACGCGGATTGTCCATGTTCATCTATGACCGCTACGACAATGCAGTAACCGTACGCCGTATTGAAAACAAACTGGGTATCAAAGGATCTCCGACCTGCGAGCTGGTATTCAAAAATGCTCCAGCCGAATTGGTGGGCGAACGGAAAATGGGATTGATCAAATATGTTATGGCACTGATGAACGCCGCCCGTCTGGGTATCGGAGCACAATCCGTAGGTATTGCTGAAGCCGCCTACCGCGAAGGTCTTAAATATGCCCAGGAACGGAAGCAATTCGGAAAAGCCATCATTGAATTCCCGGCCATCTATGAAATGCTGTCCAATATGGAAGCTAAACTGGACGGTATCCGCTCTGTGCTTTATGAAACAGCCCGTTTCGTAGATATTTATAAAACCTACTACCACATTTCTAAAGAAAGAGCTCTGGATAAAGACGAACGTAACGAAATGAAAGAATACCAGAAACTTGCTGATATCTTCACTCCGCTGCAAAAACTCTTTGCCAGTGAATATGCCAACGAAATCACTTACGACGCCTTGCAGATACACGGAGGTTCAGGTTTCATGAAAGATTACCCTATCCAGCGTTATGTACGTGATGCACGTATCACTAACATTTACGAAGGGACTTCCCAGTTACAGGTAGTAGCTGCTATCCGTGGCGTAACCACAGGACAGTATGCCAAACATATTCGTGAGGTATATGAAAAAACACCGATAGCACCGGAATATGAATATCTGCGGGAAACCCTGAAATGCATGACCGATCAGCTTGAAGCCACTACAGCTAAAGTTGCAGAGGTTGGAAATACCGAATATACCGATTTCCATGCCCGCCGTTTGGTTGAGATTGCTGGTTATACCATCATCGGTTACTTGTTGCTGATAGATACACAAAGATGTGAACAATTTGCTAAGTCTACGCAACTGTTTATCAATTACGGACAAGCAAAAGTTGCTGCTCACGTTTCTTTTATCAACAACTTTAATCCGGATGATTTAGGCAAATACAAAAAATAGAAATCCTTTGACTTACCAATAAAAAAACGTCCTCCCGGGGACGTTTTTTTTGTTACTAACAACTTTATTAGTAACAAAATTGTTAGTAACAAAGTTGTTAGTTTCTAAGTATTTTATTATCTTTGCATTAGAACAGATACACAGGCAATCATGGTAGCACAAACAAGCCCATTTTCTTTTGGACGTACAGTAGCAGGTCATTATTTTACAGATCGTGAAAAAGAGACTACACATCTTCTGGCTAACTTCAACAACAATATCAACACAGTATTGATTTCTCCCAGACGGTGGGGAAAAACTTCTTTAGTAAAAAGAGCAGGTGATCAGATTAATCTTCAGGATAACCTCATTGTGTATATAGATGCTTTTCCTCTTAAAACCGAAGAAGAGTTCTACAACACTTTCACATCTGCCATCATCAAAGCTACCTCATCCAAATGGGAAGAATGGATAAAATACGCCCGTCAGTTTTTAAGCCATTTATCTCCTAAAATTAGTTTTGGTACAGATCCTGTCAATGAATTCGAAATCAGCTTTACACTGGAAGACATCAGTAAAAATTACAGAGATATTCTGAATCTACCGGAACAATATGCACTAAAACACCACAAACATATGATTATATGCATTGATGAATTTCAGGCAATATCTGCCTTTAACAATCCTCTGCAATTTCAAAAATGTTTAAGAAGCGTATGGCAACATCAGCAACACGTATGTTACTGTTTATATGGCAGTAAACAACACATGATGCAGCAACTTTTCGATCGTCAGTCTGCACCGTTTTACAGATTTGGGGATGTCATTTATTTACAGAAAATTGCAATGCCCGACTGGATTCCATTTATAACAGAACGCTTTGCCTCTACAGGAAAAATCATTCATAGAATTCAGGCTGAACGGATTGTACAAAGTGTATCCTGTCATCCTTATTACATACAGCAGCTTTGCCACCAGGTATGGGTTATGACTATCGGGGAAGTCAATGACGAAGTCATACTGTTGGCACTCAACGAAATATTAGAACAGAATGCTCTGCTGTACCAAAGAGACACAGAAGAGTTGTCAGGTTATCAGCTCAATTTCCTGAAGGCAATCGCCAATGGTCTCAAATCACGTTTCACAACCAAAGAAAATCTTAAAAAATTTGATCTGGGAACTTCGGCAAATGTAAGTCGCATCAAAGAAACCCTGGTCAAAAAAGAATTAATCGATCTCGCACCCGGACAGGTAAACTTTTTAGATTCTGTCTATGAACTCTGGTTTAAAAAAGAAATATTAAACCAAAAACTCATATCAGACTAGTCCGGACGTGAAATCTAAATTTTTCGTTAAACTGTGGTAACCGATTCTGCTTTCACATGAATTTCATTACTTTTAGGCATTGAAATTTTCTGACTTATTATTTGGGGGTGATTTCAAGTGCAAAAGTAATAAATTTAAATATTTATATCTACCATGAATTTAATCAAACTTGTTTTCACAGGGCTTTTTGCTCTGGTATTTTCCTGTTTATTAGCGCAGGAAAATCCTTTGTGGATGCGTTATCCGGCCATCTCTCCTGATGGCAAAACGATCGCATTCTGCTATAAAGGAGATATTTTCTTAGTAAGTAGTGAAGGTGGCCAAGCCACACAGTTAACAACCCATCCCGCTTATGACAGCCGTCCTGTATGGTCGCCTGATGGCAAAACCATTGCTTTCAGCTCTGCCCGGGAAGGGGGATTGCATCTCTATACCGTACCGGTAACCGGCGGAACTCCTACCCGGCTGACTTTCTATTCCGGTAACGAAATCCCGGATTGTTTTACTCCCGACGGCAAAGAAATCATTTATCACGCTAACATTATGCCGGATTCTGAATACGGACAATTTCCCAGCGGCGGTCAGTTGTATAAAATCAGTGTCAACGGAGGACGTCCGGAACAATTCATGACATTTGATGCATTTAACATCTGCTACAATAAAAAAGGAGACAAAATTGTTTACCACGATTTCAAAGGTTATGAAGACAACTGGCGGAAACACCACACCTCTTCCGTTTGCCGGGATATCTGGATTCACGACCTGAAAACGGATACTTATACCAATCTGACCAATAAACAGGTGGAAGACCGGAATCCGATATTTGCAGATAATGATGAAAGCATCTACTTCCTGAGCGAACGTTTCGGGGATTTTAATGTATGCAAAATGTCTGTAAAGAATCCCTCCGAGATCAAACAAATCACAAAACACAGCAAACATCCGGTACGTTTCCTCTCCAAATCCAATGACGACATCCTGTGTTATTTCTTTAACGGAGAAATATATACCCTGAAACCCGGAAAGCAACCTAAAAAAGTTGCCATTAACATTGTTGCGGACAATGCTGAAACTCCTATCACCAAAATGAACTGGAACAGAGGAGCTTCTGAGTTTGCTATTTCCCCGGATGGAAAAGAATTTGCTTTTATTATTCGCGGAGATGTCTTTGTTGCCAATGCAGAATATGGAACAACCAAAAGAATCACCAACACTCCCACTCAGGAGCGCAGTGTAGAATTCTCACCAGACGGACGTTCTCTGGTTTATGCCGGCGAACGTGACGGACACTGGAACATCTATGTATCCCGCATCAAAGACAAAGATGACAAATCCTTTGCCTATGCCAGAGAATTCGAAGAAGAACAAATCACAAAAGGAACAAATGCCTGTTTCCAACCCTCCTTCTCTCCTGACGGTAAAGAGATCGCTTACCTGGAAAACCGTACAGAAATCAAGGTAATCAATCTGAAAAATAAAAAGTCAAGAACCGTATTGCCGGGTAAATACAACTACTCCTATGCCGATGGCGACCAATGGTATCAATGGTCACCGGACGGACGCTGGATTCTGGCCAAATATTTTGAAAAAGGAGGCTGGCAACACAACGACGTAGCTCTGGTAAAAGCAGACGGCAGCGGAGAAATTCACAACCTGACCAATAGCGGGTATAGCGACCAGAATCCCAAATGGATGATGAACGGCAAAGCTATCATCTGGATGACCGATCGGGAAGGGATGCGCAGCCATGGTAGCTGGGGGGCACAATACGATATTTACGCCCTGTTCCTGGACCCGGAAGCCTGGGATGAATTCCGTATGTCAAAAGAAGAGCTGGCATTGAACAAGGAGCTCAAAGACTTGCAGAAACGGAAAGAAGCAGAAGAAAAAGCTGCTGCTGAAAAGAAAGAAAAGGCTAAAAAAGAAAAAGAAGCCAAAAAAGAAAGCAAGAAAAACGACAAAAAAGACGCTTCCAAAGAAAATAATAAGGATACCAAAGCAACATCCCAAAAAGAAGATAAAGGTTTACCGGAATTAAAAATCGATTTTGAGAACCTGGAAGACCGCATGGTTCGTATGACTATGAACTCTTCCCGTTTAGGAGATGCTATCCTGACTAATGATGCTTCTAAATTATATTACCTGTCTGCTTTCGAAGGAGGTTTCGATCTTTGGGTAAGGGACTTCAAAAACGGAAGTACCCGGCTTCTGTCCAAACTGAATAAAAACGGCGGCTCTCTGCAAATGGACAAAGACGGCAGAACCATGTATCTCTTGTCCGGCGGACAGCTGTTTAAAGTAGATATGAATTCCGGCCAATTGAAAGGCATGAGCTATAATGCCGATTTTGAACTGAACAAACCGGCTGAACGGGCTTACCTGTTTGACCACGTTTGGCAACAGGTTGCTGATAAATTTTATGATCCGACCATTCACAATATCGATTGGGGATTCTATAAGAAGGAATATGGCCGTTTCCTGCCGTACATTAACAATAATTATGATTTTGCAGAAATGCTGGCAGAGATGCTGGGCGAACTGAACGCTTCCCATACCGGAGCCAGTTATCGTGGTGGTGGCAGTTCTTCCCAAACAGCAGTATTAGGGGCTTTCTATGATCCGAGCTATGAGGGAGACGGACTGAAGATCAAAGAGATTCTGGAAAAAGGGCCTCTGGATATCAATAGCAGCAAAATCAAAGCCGGAACGATTATCCGGAAAATCAACAACCAGGAAATCAAAAAAGGCAGTGATTATTTCAAGCTGCTGGAAGACCTGGCGGGGAAACGGGTGATGCTGACCCTCTATGATCCTTCTACCAAAACAGAGTGGGAAGAATATGTAAAACCCACCAATGCCCAAAATCAAAACGGACTGATGTACGAAAGATGGGTGAAACAACGGAAAGAAATGGTTGAAAAACTTTCCAATGGAAAAATCGGTTATGTGCATATAAAAGGGATGGACAGCCCGAGCTTCCGGAAAGTATATTCTGAAATTCTGGGCCGTTACCGTAACAAAGAAGCGATCATTGTCGACACCCGTTACAATGGTGGTGGCTGGTTGCACGAAGACCTCTTACACCTGCTGAGTGGTAAAAAATACGCAGAATTTGTTCCCCGCGGACAGTTTATCGGCGAAGATCCTTTCACCCAGTGGAACAAACCGTCAGCCGTACTGGTCAGCGAAAGCAATTACAGTAATGCACACGGTTTCCCATGGGCATATAAAGAACTGGGCCTTGGCAAAGTAATCGGTATGCCGGTTCCGGGAACCATGACAGCCGTATGGTGGGAAACCCTGATGGATCCGACTTTGGTATTCGGTATCCCTCAGGTAGGCATGAAAGATAACCAGGGACGCATACTGGAAAACTTCCAGCTGGAACCGGATATCAAAGTGACGAACGATCCTTCCAGCGCTATTCAGGGACGTGACAAACAACTTGAAGCAGCTGTAGAAAGTCTGATGAAAGAAATAAAATAAATAAAAAATGCGACAGTGGAACTTCTACTGTCGCATTTTTTTTAAACAAAAATACCCCGGCTTTTTCACAGGCCAGCTGTACACCTTCCGGCCACAGTCCGGCCTGCACCTCTCCAGTGTGACATTTTTGCAGCAACAGCATACACAAACGGGATTGTCCAATTCCCCCTCCCATAGTTTGAGGCAATTTACCCTCCAGTAAAAGGGAATGAAAATACAATTTTTCCCGGCCCTCAGCTTTCCGGATTTTCAGTTGTCTTTTTAAAGCTTCCGGGTCAACCCGTATCCCCATTGACGAAATTTCCAACGCATGTATAAAATGGATATGCTCCGGTAAAAAAGGCCGGAGAGCCGGGAATCGTTCACCCAACAAAAACAGAAAAGCCAAATAATCCTGCATAAACTTTAACAAAACACAAGTAAATTCATAAAGATTAATAGAGATATCACACCTTTACCGATATAACTTACAATTATTTCGCTTATCTTTACTGGCTCTAAATAAATACAGTTTTTATATTCATTTATTGTTTTAATAACATGACAACCAAATACTTTCATTTTTATCTACTTATATGTATTCTTTTCTCCCTGACAGCCTGTAAGGAAAAAACTTCCCGGCAACGAACCGTCAGTGTCAGCATTTTGCCCCAGCAATATCTGGTAAAACGTATTGCCGGCGATCATTTGCAGGTAAATGTCATGATTCCTCCCGGTATGAATCCAGCAACCTGCGATCTGAGTACCGGACAATTGAAAAAACTCTACGACAGTGACATCTGTTTCACTGTAGGATATCTGCCTTTTGAACTGATCCATCTTTATCCGGTCCTGAAAAACCGGGAACAGCTCAAAGTGATCAATCATTCCGAAAATCTGACTTTGCTCAGCGGAGGGTGCGGTCACCAGCACGACAGCCACCATGAACACGGCGGGGTAGATCCGCACATCTGGTTGTCCCCTGCCTATGCCCAAAAGATGGCAACAACCATATATCAGGTTCTTTCGGAACAATATCCGGAGCAAGCACAAGAATTCAAGACAAACTATGAAAGTCTGACCCAAGACATAGACAATATAGCCAACAAAGCAGAGCAGGTTTTAAAAGATAAAAAAGATAAAACTTTCCTGATCTACCATCCGGCTCTCACTTATCTGGCCAACGATTACGGCATGGAACAAATCTCGATCGAAGACGAAGGAAAAGAACCCAATCCTGCCCACCTGAAAGAGATTATCGATCTTGCCCGTGAAAAAAACATACGGATCATCTTTATCCAAAGTCAGTTTGATATGAGCAATGCAGAATCGGTTGCACGCCAGATCGGGGCACACGTCATCAGCATAGACCCTTTGTCTGCAGACTGGTTAGGGGAAATGAATAAACTGATCCGGATTTTTGAAACTGAACTGGAGTAAGCTCTCCATACTTAAAAACTGAGATAAAACATGTCCAAAATCCTGGAACTAAAAAATATCACTGCCGGCTATGATCAGGAAGCCGTATTGTGCAATGTCAATCTGGAGATTTGTAAAAACGACTTTATTGGAATCATTGGACCCAACGGAGGAGGGAAAACCACTCTTTTAAAAGTTATTCTGGGCCTTCTGAAACCATTCAGCGGCGAAGTCATATACAACACCTCCAAACAGAATCTTTTCGGCTATCTCCCTCAGAACAACCGTTTCGATCAACGTTTTCCCATCAACGTTACCGAAGTTGTCCTGTCTGGACTAATGTCTGAAAAAGGACTTTACAAATCGTATACCCGTACAGAAAAACACATGGCATGGGAACTTTTAGACAAATATGGCATGGGAAATTACAAGAAAGCTCCTATCGGGGATTTATCCGGAGGACAAATGCAAAGAGTTTTCCTATGCCGGGCCATCATTTCTTCCCCCAAAATCCTGATTCTGGATGAACCGACCACTTATGTCGACAGTAATTTCGAAAAAGAATTTTATACGATATTACAGGAACTCAGCAAATCCTTGAGTATCGTTATGGTGTCCCACGACCTGGGAACTATCTGCTCCTATGTCAAAACAATTGCCTGCGTAAACCGGGAATTGCACTATCACAAATCCAATCTGATCAGCCCTGAACAGTTACAATCCTACCACTGCCCTATTGAACTGATCACTCACGGCCAAGTGCCCCATAGGGTACTGAAAACTCATTCAGAATAAATTTTTCAAAGTAAAGATTGGAATATAAAATTTAAAGGTCTTGATATGTTTGAATTGTTAGGATATGATTTTTTTCAAAATGCACTGGTTAGTACAATACTGATCGGGATCAGTTGCGGATTGGTGGGGACTTATATTGTAGCCAAAAGAATGGTATTTATCAGCGGGGGAATCACACATGCATCTTTCGGAGGGCTAGGGCTTTCCTATTATCTGGGCTTTTCACCTATGCTGGGAGCGACCGTATTCTCCATATTATCAGCGTTGGGGATTCTCTTCTTATCGGAAAATAAAAAATTACGGGAAGACTCACTCATCGGTATTTTCTGGTCAGCAGGAATGGCCATCGGAATCTTATTTATCTATCTGACACCAGGATATGCTCCAAATCTGATGTCCTATCTTTTTGGAAATATCCTGACCGTCACTCAGGGGCAAATTCTCTTATCGGTAGTATTATGCCTGCTGATTATCGGATTTTTCGGGTGGTTTTACCGTCCTTTATTCTACATTGCTTTCGACAAAGAGTATAGCCGGACACACCATGTCCACGTTAACATTATCGAGGTCAGTATCAATCTGATCATTGCCTTGTGCATTGTACTGTGCCTGAAACTGGCCGGAATCATTCTGGTCATTTCCTACCTGACCATCCCGCAAGCCATTGCCGGTATTTTCTTCAAAAATTTCAAACAGCAACTACTGGCTTCAGCCATTATCAGTACGATCGGTTCTATTGCCGGCCTGTTTATTTCCGCTTCCCTGAATCTACCCTCAGGAGCTACTATTGTAATCTGTTTCCTGATCCTGTTCTTAATCTGCTGGACTTTTCGACAATGGTCGAAAAGCAGGAAGTAACTTTCAGTTTTTATTATTAGCTTTGCATTCGGTTTGCACTATCTTTGCAACAGAAAGAAAATAAATCAGATAATTTAAAACGTTTGAAAACATGAATTACGATTTAATCGTTATCGGTAGTGGTCCTGGCGGATATGTAGCAGCTATCCGGGGAGCACAGTTAGGAATGAGTGTTGCCGTAGTTGAACGTGCAGAGTTGGGCGGTATTTGTCTCAACTGGGGATGTATACCTACTAAATCCCTATTGAAATCAGCCCAGGTTCTGGAATATGGCCAGCATGCAGAAGCATACGGTGTCAGGATTGAAAAAGCAGAACCGGATTTCAATGCGATCATCGCCCGCAGCCGGGGAGTTGCCGATAAGATGAGTAAAGGAATTCAATACCTATTCAAGAAAAACAATATCACCGTAATCACAGGAACAGGCAAACTAACTGCCGACCGGAAAGTAGAAGTAACAACAGCTGAAGGCGAAAAAACACTTTATGAAGCCAAAAATATTGTACTGGCAACCGGAGCCCGTTCAAAAGTATTACCGGCTATCCCTCAGGATGGGAAACGCATTATCGGTTACCGGGAAGCACTGACCCTGGATCACTGTCCTGCTTCACTGCTGGTGGTTGGTTCAGGCGCTATCGGTTCTGAGCTGGCTTGGTTTTACAATGCCATGGGCACAAAAGTAACCCTGGTAGAATTTATGCCTACCATCTTACCCGTTGAAGACGAAGAAGTATCCAAACAGGTGGGACGTTCTTTCAAAAAAGCCGGCATAGATGTACTCGTGAAATCTACGGTAGAAAGTATTGATAGCACCGGTGACCTCCTGAAGATAAACATCCGTAACAAAAAAGGAGAAATCGAGGTATACGAAGCAGAAATGGTATTATCAGCTGTCGGCATTACTCCCAATATCGAAAATATCGGCTTGGAAGAATTGGGCATCGAATTGGAAAGAGGTAAAATCAAAGTAGATGATTATTACAAAACCAACGTAGAAGGAGTATATGCCATCGGAGATATTGTACATGGTCCTGCCCTGGCCCATGTAGCTTCGGCAGAAGCGATCTGCTGTATCGAAAAGATGGCCGGCATGTCTCCGGACCCCATCGACTACACTAACATTCCAGGCTGTACCTACACTTCTCCGGAAGTGGCCTCTGTAGGAATGAGCGAAGCCAAAGCTGCCGAAAATGGTTATGAAGTGAAGGTTGGGAAATTCCCGTTCACCGCATCCGGAAAAGCTAGTGCTGCCGGTGCCAACGACGGATTTGTCAAATTGCTTTTCAATGCCAAAGACAATAGCTTACTGGGAGCACACCTGGTAGGTGCCAATGTCACCGAAATGATTGCCGAACTGGTATTGGCCCGGAAGACAGGAGCAACAGCCCATGATCTGATTAAAACCATACATCCTCACCCCACTATGAGCGAGGCTGTCATGGAAGCAGCAGCTGCAGCATACGACGAAGTTATTCATCTTTAATATCCATCATCATTTATGAAAAGATCACTAATAACAGCTACTTTTCTCCTGGCCTGCACAGGAATCTTTGCACAGACAATCACTGAAAAAGAATTGCAGGATATTCAGGGAAGCTTCAAAAAAGACGCTTCCACCAAAGCCATTCAGAATATTTTAACGGAAGATAAAGATATTCGTGCGAATGCTTTAAACCGGGATCTGCAAGGAAAGATCGACCACTTTTTTAAATACCGGGTTGATGTAAAAGGCATCACCAATCAATACAGCTCCGGACGCTGCTGGATGTTCACTTCCATGAATGTACTCCGCCCGGACATCATGAAAAAATATAACCTGAGCCAGTTCGATTTTTCACACAACTATCTGTATTTCTGGGATATATTTGAAAAAGCAAACCTTTTCCTTGAAAATATCATCACGACGGCTTCCCTGCCGATGGACGACCGTACGGTAACCACTTATTTCAAAGACCCGGTAGGTGACGGCGGTGTATGGAACCTCTATTATAATGCAGCTGAAAAATACGGTGTGGTACCTCAGGAAGTGATGCCCGAAACTGCCCACTCCAATAACACCAGCCAAATGACCAGCCTCATCAATGAAAAACTGCGCCAAGGCGGTTATCAGTTGCGGGAAATGGCTGCTGCCGGAAAAAAAGCGAAAGACTTAAGAGCTGAAAAAATGAATGTACTGAAAGATGTATACCGGATTCTGGCATTATGTCTGGGTGAGCCCCCTCACGAATTTACCTGGCGCTACAAAGACAGAGAAGGAAACATCAAAGAACTGACGAACTATACTCCCCAGCAATTCTATAAAGAAATCACTCCGGCAGACTATAGTCCGAAAAACTATATCATGATCATGAACGACCCGACCCGGGAATATTATAAAGTTTATGAAATACAGAATTACCGGAATACCATCGAAGGCATCAACTGGGTATACCTGAATCTTCCCAACGAAGACATCAAAGCTGCAGCCCTGGCTTCCATTAAAAATAACGAAGCCATGTATGCCTCCTGTGATGTAGGCAAACAATTCAACCGTCAGGAAGGTATCCTCGATCCGGCCATGTACGATTATGAATCCCTTCTGGGTGTGAAACTGGATATGGATAAAAAAGCCCGTATCCTGACCCGTCAAAGCGGTTCTTCACACGCAATGACTCTGGTAGGTTGTGATACCGATCAGAATGACAAACCCGTAAAATGGGAATTTGAAAACAGCTGGGGTGCCGGCAATGGCCATAACGGATATCTGACATTCACCGACAAATGGTTCGATGAATACATGTTCCGCATTGTCATCCATAAAAAATACCTGAACGGGAAAGCCATCCAAGCTTTACAGTTCAAGCCGGTTCAATTGCCTGTCTGGGACTATATGTATTAAAAGCTGTAACTTGTCCGGAAAATTCCGGACAAGTTTTTTAATAATAACATATCACATCTATGAAAATAAAAACTGGCATTGGAATTGACATTCATCGTCTGGAAACCGGCAAGGAATTCTGGCTGGGAGGCATACAGCTGGAACATGAAAAAGGCTGTGTAGCACATTCAGACGGGGACGTATTGATACATGCAATCTGCGATGCACTGCTCGGTGCAACTGGGATGGGTGACATCGGACTGCATTTTCCGGACAGTTCGCCTGCTTATAAAGGAATAGACAGCAAAATATTACTGCAAAAGACCAAAAACCTGATTGAGAACAAAGGCTATGCCATCAGTAATGTCGACAGCGTCATTTGTCTGCAACGTCCGAAAATCCGGCCACTAATCGATGAAATGCGGCGTTGTCTGGCAGAGATACTGGAAATGGAAACGGAAGATGTATCCATCAAAGCAACGACAACAGAACAACTCGGATTTGAAGGCCGCGAGGAAGGGGTCTCTGCTTATGCAACCGTACTGGTATATAAATTATAAAAATACAATCCTTACATTTTTGACTGAAATATTATTTATCTATATTTGTAGACTAATTGCGATGTGTGTTTCATCAATCAAACTATTTGCTAAAAAATTCCACACATGAAAAAAAATGGATTTTTACTCTTTGCAACTTGTTGTATATTAATATCTTCGCTTAGTTCGTGTCAGAAAATGAAGGGAATATTCGGCAAGAAAAAGTCTTCTACAACTGGTTGGACATATAATGATAGTAAGAACGGAGGGATCGAATATAAGGATGTAAAATCTCAAAAAACAGGTCCCGGTCTGGTTTTTATACCCGGAGGAACTTTCGTTATGGGACGGACTCAGGAGGATGTTATGGGAGATTGGAACAACGTTCCCAAACGGGTAAGTGTTGCTTCTTTCTACATGGATGAAACAGAAGTCCGCAACATCGACTGGCTGGAATACCTAGCCTGGCTACAACGCGTGTATGTCAATTATCCTGAAGTTTATAAGAAAGCTCTGCCCGATACTCTGGTATGGCGGGATCAGTTGGGTTATAATGAGCCCATGGTCAAAAATTATCTCCGTTTTCCGGCATATGCAGAATATCCGGTAGTGGGGGTCAGTTGGGAACAGGCAACCGAATATTGCGTATGGCGTACCGACCGTGTAAATGAACAGATCCTGATCAACAAAAAAGTTCTGGCACATGATCCGGAAAATCAGAAGGATGAAAACAGTTTCAATACTGAAGCCTATATCAATGGGCAATATACCGGTACCATTAAAAACAACTACAAGGGCCTGAACAAAGAAAAACGCGCTGTAAAATGGGAAGACGGTTTATTATTACCGGAATACCGCCTGCCAACAGAAGCCGAATGGGAATATGCCGCCTACGGCTTAATCGGGAATACTCAGGATGAAAGAATTTCCAACACCCGTATTTATCCCTGGGATGGTTCATGGGTAAGATATGCAGAGAAAAAACATCGGGGCCGGATGATGGCCAATTTTACCCGGGGAAGAGGAGATTATATGGGTGTAGCCGGTTCTGCCAATGATGGTTGGGACTATACGGCTCCGGTAAAATCTTTCTGGCCCAATGATTTCGGTTTGTATGATATGGCCGGAAATGTGAACGAATGGGTTGCCGATGTTTACCGTACCTTATCTTTCCAGGACATGGCCGAATTCAATCCGTACCGTGGAAATGTATTTAAAACTCCCCTGTTAGATGCTGACGGCAGTATTGCTGAGAAAGATAGCCTCGGGCATATACGCTACCGGAATCAGACTGACGCAGAATTAGCTAATCGTGAGAATTACCGGACAGCAGACAACCGGAACTTCAATGATGGGGATTTAAAATCCAGAATTTCCAATGATATTGACTGGAAATCAACAGAAAATGACAAGGGTACAAAAGAAATGTACTACAATGACGGGAAAGGTGAAATCACAACCTTGATAGATGATGAAGCCCGCGTGTATAAAGGAGGTTCCTGGAAAGACAGAGCATACTGGCTGAATCCCGGTGCCCGGCGTTATATGAATCAGAAACGGGCCAGCAACGATATCGGTTTCCGCTGTGCCATGAGTCATGTCGGCAATGCTACGGGAAGCAAGAAAAACAAAGTCGCCCAAAAATAAATAATGACACAAATAATAAAAAGGTTGTCGGTGCTCAAATATACTCCCGACAACCTTTCTTGTTTAAAAGCATTCTTATGAAAACAATAGCTGAATTATATACCCTGATCCGGGGACACCGGGTAACTACAGACTCCCGCCAAATTCAAACCGGAGATGTATTTATTGCTTTAAAAGGAGAGAATTTTGATGGTAACCACTATGCTGCAGAAGCTTTGAAGCAAGGAGCTATACTCTCCATTGTCGACGACACAAACTATCTGACCAGCGGCTGCGAACTAGTGCCGGATACCTTGCTCTTTTTACAGCAACTTGCCCACTACCACCGTCGACAATTGAAAATTCCTATCCTTGGAATAACAGGAACAAATGGCAAAACCACGACCAAGGAACTTTGTTATGCCGTAATTTCACAAAAATACAAGACTTTCGCTACTCAAGGGAATTTCAACAACCATATCGGAGTCCCTTTAACCCTGCTCAGTATGGATGAAAGCACAGAATTCGGTATTGTTGAAATGGGAGCCAATCATCCCGGTGAAATCAAAACTCTCTGCGACATTGCAGATCCGGATTTTGGTATCATTACCAATATCGGGCAGGCTCACCTGGAAGGTTTTGGTAGCTATGAAAATATCATCCAAACTAAAAAAGCCCTTTACGAACATATATTCCGCAAAAACGGGAAAGTGCTTGTCAATGTTGGTGATCCACTGCTTATGGAACTTAGCGAAGGCCATGATCGTTGTACCTATGGTTCCGGAGGCAATTTACTGAAAGGCGAAATCAAACAGACGATTCCATATCTGGTCTTTTCCCTGAAAACTTTAAAAGGCGACCTATATGTCAAGACCCATTTAGTCGGGGGATATAATTTCGACAACGCAATGGCAGCCTCGGCAGCCGGCCTCTATTTTGGAATAGATCCTTTGCAAATCCAGACAGCTCTGGAAAATTACCGTCCGTCGAATCTACGCTCACAACTCATTCGTACAAAAGACAATACAGTCATTCTGGATGCCTATAACGCCAACCCAAGCAGTATGAAAGTCTCTGTCGGGAATTTCTGCGAAATGCCAGGTGAACATAAAGTTGTCGTTCTGGGAGAAATGCTGGAATTGGGTGAAAACAGCAGGAAAGCACATGAAGATTTAGTTCATCAGGCATTAACCGGCAACTTCAGTAAAATATTTCTCGTAGGAAATAATTTTGAACATTGCTATGATAAATGTAACTTTATCACCTGGTTTAAGGACACAGAGGCACTGATGGCACATTTGAAACTTCATCCTTTACAAGATTCATTCGTTTTCATCAAAGGGTCCAGAGGAAATAAACTGGAAAGAATTGTAGAATACCTATAAGTTTAAAGACGTGAACGAAAGATTAGTAATTATCCCGACCTATAATGAGAAAGAAAACGTCGAAAATATCATCCGATGTGTTTTCTCATTAAAACCCGCTTTTGACATTTTAATTATCGAGGATAATTCTCCTGATGGCACGGCTGGCATTATTAAAGAATTACAGAAAGAATTTCCTCAGCTCCACATGATAGAACGAAAAGGGAAATTGGGGTTGGGAACAGCCTATATCACCGGTTTTCAATGGGCTTTAGACCAAGGTTACCAGTACATCTTCGAAATGGATGCTGACTTTTCCCACAATCCCCGGGATTTAATCCGTTTGTATGAAGCCTGTGTCAAAGGAGCCGACATGTCTGTGGGCTCCCGTTATGTGACAGGAGTCAATGTTGTAAACTGGCCCATGAGCCGGGTACTACTATCTTATTTTGCCTCTAAATACGTACGTATCATCACTGGCATGAAAGTACATGATGCTACAGCCGGTTTTGTTTGTTATACCCGGAAAGTTCTGGAAACCATCAATCTGGATAAAATCCGTTTCAAAGGTTATGCTTTTCAGATTGAAATGAAATTCACAACCTCTACTCTGGGTTTTCACATACAAGAAGTACCCATTATTTTTACCGATCGTACCTTAGGAACCTCTAAAATGAGTAAAGGCATTATTAAAGAGGCCGTATTAGGAGTTGTTACCATGAAATTCAGGGCATTATTCGGTAAAATCAAACCGAAAAAAAGTAAAGGAACAGCATGATGAAAAAAAAAGTCATAAAAGGAGGAACCCTAATCAACGAAGGCAAGCGCTTTCAGGCAGATATTGTTATTGAGAACGACCGGATTTTACAAATTCTACCGCAAATTTCCGAAACGCTCCTGAATGATGCAGAAGTGATAGATGCCAGAGGATGCTTTGTCATCCCGGGAGTCATCGATGATCAGGTACATTTCCGCGAACCGGGTCTGACCCACAAAGGTTGCATTGCCGAAGGCAGCCGGGCTGCTGCAGCCGGGGGAGTCACCTCTTTTATGGATATGCCGAATGTCATACCTCCTACTACAACTTTGGCTCTACTGGAGGAAAAACAGGAAATTGCAGCTCGCAACTCTCTGGTCAATTACTCCTTTTATCTGGGAGCGACCACCGACAATATAGATGAAATTAAACGGGTAAATCCC